>NZ_JBSYOP010000032.1:0-96593 GCF_058244685.1 Candidatus Thiodiazotropha sp. AKAK2
GTAACTTCCTGAGCTTCAGGTTTTTGATATAACGCTTGGACGCCAATCGCGAAGATAAGCCCCTCTCCCTTGATGGGAGAGGGGTTGGGGAGAGGGTGTACGCGAAGCGTTTCACCTGGCTAACAAAATGAATCCGTGGATTCAGGTAAAAAAATGCATTGAGTTCTTATGAAGGTTAAGGTGCCGATTCTCCCCCTCTCCCGCAAGGGGAGAGGGGAGTTCATGTCCCCATCTATTTGCGCTTATTTATGGGCTCAATCAAAACAATCAACGCATCATATTCCACAAATAGATTCCGGGACTGGTAATCGTGTAACTTCCTGAGCTTCAGGTTTTTGATATAACGCTTGGACGCCAATCGCGAAGATAAGCCCCTCTCCCTTGATGGGAGAGGGGTTGGGGAGAGGGTGTACGCGAAGCGTTTCACCTGGCTAAAACCTGAATCCCTGGTTTCAGATGTAGGGGTAAAAACGCGTTGATCCCTCGTCTTTATCCTGTTGAGTTCTTATGAAGATTAAGGAGCTTATTCTCCCCCTCTCCCCCGGCCCCTCTCCCGCAAGGGGAGAGGGGAGTTAATATACCCACCCATTTGTGTTTATTTGCGGACTTAATCAAACAATCAACGCATCATATTCCACATATAGTTTCCGGGGCTGGTAAAGGAGTCGACACCCCGGTTCATATCGCTGCCCATGCGATTCATGGTTGGCCCCATGGTGGCAACCGATGGCGTCATCAGCTGCATACTCTGGCGCATGGCGTCCAGATCATCCGCCATCAGTTTGTACATATCCGACATATGCTGATCCACTTCGACAAACTCATGACTCATGATTTTCATATCCTTGGACATCAGGGATATCTTCTCCCCCATGCCATTCATACTGACCTTCATTTCTCGCATATCATGAGACATATCCCCCATGTGACCACGCATGGCCCGCATGGATAGCATCATGTCATACATCACCAACAACATGATCATTGCACCGAGCCAGGAACCGATCACCACACTGACCACACCCCAGTTGATCTTTTTGTCCTTGATATTCATTTTTGAACTGGCCTCTTTGCATTAAGAAGAAGGATCCCCTGACGTTTGAATCAGGAGCCCATGATGGGAGTCAATCAGTAGTCTCAGGATCTAGAGAGATAATTGTAACATCGGTTTATGAGATTACCGTCAATCCGGCATGCAGCGAATCCCATCTGATTGATCCATGGATCCCAGCCTTCGCAGGGAAGACAATTCAATTGGTATCGATGCTATTTTGTACCCATTATTATTGACGAACATTCGCGTTTATTAGCGGATAATAAAATCCAGTAACGACTGCTCACCGTCATTCCAGCACAGGCTGGATCAGAAGCACGAAACAAGGAATCCATATAATCCTCAGAGTGATTCACCAAGCATCCATTCAGTGCATGAGTCTAACGTGATTCTTAAGGAAACTCTGATTATTTATCACACAGTGATCAATAAATACGCAGCGGACCGGACGATCGGTTCACGCATCCGTCTCATGCAGGGCAATCACCGTTTTACTGTTGATCGCACCATCCAGATGACGCTGCTTGATTGCCAGGTAGTCGGGCCGCTCAAAGAACGCTTCCATCGCCTCTCGATTCGGAAAATCGATGGTGAAGACCCGATTGATCGGTTGATCGGTTTTTGATCGTAACACTTCAGCAATCTTGAAATCATAACCGAAGGCAGCACCGGTCGAGTTCAATATCGGCTCCATTTCCTCACGATATTTTTGATACGCTTCATCATCCGTGACGTTAAGTCCCATGATTCTTTCAAAACCCATAATCACGCCTCACAAGTTTTTAATTCAGCAATTCAACACGATACTTTGATGATCTGTTCTACCTCAGCCGTAGACTACGTCCGGCAGCCAGGTGGCCAGTTGCGGCCAGTAGGCCAGTAGGCCGAGCATCAGAAGTTGAATAACAATGAACGGCGCAACGCCGCGATAGATGGCCGCGGTGGAGATCTGTTTCGGCGCCACACCACGCAGATAGAACAGGGCGAAACCGAAAGGCGGGGTGAGAAACGAGGTCTGCAGATTGATCGCAATCATCACCCCAAGCCAGACCGGATCCAGCCCCATCGCCAACAGGATCGGCCCGACGATCGGCACCACCACAAAGGTGATCTCGATGAAGTCGAGAATAAAGCCCAGCAGAAACATCACCAGCATCACCACGACCATCGCACCGACCACCCCACCCGGCAGATCGGTCAGCAACTCGGTTACCACTTCATCGCCACCGAAGCCGCGGAACACCAATGAGAAGAGAGAGGCACCGATGAAGATCATGAACACCATGCTGGTGACTTTGGTTGTACCGGTAACCACCTCTTTGAGGGTTTTCAGATTCAGCTGCTTTTGACTGAAGGCCAGCAGCATGGCGCCGATCGCACCCACTGAAGCGGCTTCGGTTGGCGTCGCCAGACCGCCAAGAATCGAACCGAGCACGGCAACGATCAACAGCAACGGCGGCAGCAGGACTTTCAATGTCTTGGCCAGCAGGGCGCCCTTCTCCAGCTTCTCATCGACCGGCATCGCCGGCACCGATGCCGGTTTCACCACGGCGACGAAAACAATGTAGAGCAGGTAGAGCAGCACCAGCATCAGCCCTGGCAACAGTGCGCCGACAAACAGATCGCCGACAGAGACCGTGTCCGGTGAAAAGATCCCCATGTCGAGCTGGGCCTGCTGATAAGCCGCCGAGAGCACATCCCCAAGCAGCACCAGAATGATCGAAGGGGGAATGATCTGACCGAGGGTGCCGGCGGCGCAAATCACCCCACAGGAGATGGCCGGATCATAGTTGCGCTTAAGCATGGTCGGCAGTGACAGCAATCCCATGGTCACCACCGTTGCGCCGACGATACCGGTACTGGCGGCCAGCAGCATACCGACGATGGTTACCGAGATACCGAGACCACCACGCAGTTTACCGAACAGACTGGCCATGGTATCGAGAAGATTTTCCGCCACCCTGGAACGCTCCAGCATCACCCCCATGAAGACGAACAGGGGCACCGCGATCAAAGTCTCATTGGTCATGATGCCGTAGAGCCTGTTGGGAAGCGCCTGCAGAAAGGCATCATCGAAGTGACCGGTATAGGTCCCCAACCAGGCAAACGCCAGCGAGGTGCCGCCGAGAGAAAAAGCTACCGGGTAGCCGAACAGCAAAACCAGACAGACCAGCAGGAACAGAACCAGGGGAAGATACTCAGCCATCACCCATCACCTTCGGCAGACACTTCCCCCTGACCCAGGAGCTGACTCAGACTGCGTATCGCCAGGGAGATCCCCTGCAGCACCAGCAACACCGCCATCACCAGAATCAGACTCTTCAGCAGAAACACGCCATCCAGCCCGCCGACTTCCCTGGAGCCTTCATAGAGCGCCCAGGATTTGGCCACGTAGTCCCAGCTGATGAAGAAGATGAACAGACAGACCGGCAGCAGCAGGGTCAGGGTACCGATCAGATCGACCCAGGCCCGACCTCGCTCGGAGAACTTGCGATAGATGATATCGACCCGCACATGACCTTCGTGCTTAAGGGTGTAGGCGGCCCCTACCAGAAACAGGGCCGCATGCATGAAAGTGACCGACTCCTGCAGCCAGATCCAGCCGAGCTGAAAAACGTAGCGCAGCACCACCACGGCCACCGTGACCAGCACCATCAACAGGCTCAACCAGGAAATCGCCTGCCCCAGTCGTTCATTGATCTGGTCGAACCCCCGGGCAAATTTTTCGATGGTTGCTAGAAAATGACTCATCAAACCCCGATCACCAGCGCAGCAGTATCCATTGGGGTACGGAAATATTGGTTGGGTCGTTGGAGCGGGAATCGAACTCCCCATCCCCATCCCGGTCGCTCATGTAGTAAGCCGGCCCGTTGTCCGGCTGAATCTTCACCATATAGAGCTGGCCGTTGACCCGGTATTCGGTAATCGTACCCTCATCCCGCTTGATGATGGTGATATCGGGTTCGATCACCTCACCGTCGACAATCACCTCGGGCAGGGGCAGCTCCGGCGGCTCAGGTACAGCCTGATCCTCAGCGAGGAGCGGCAGACCGCTGAGCAGAGCGACACTCAGCAGGGCTTTGGCCAGGAGATTCAGCTTGTTCATCATGTCCTCCCTCCATGGGAGATGTTTACAGCTCAAGCAGTATCTCCTGCTCCGCAGGAGAGGGCTCGAAGCGTCGTGTTTCGTAGTGGTTGAAGATGGCGTCCACAACCTGTTGCGGCTGTTCGCAGACCTGCACCAGATCCAGGTCTTCCTGATCGATGGTCCCGGCGGGGCAGAGCGTATTGCGAAACCAATCCAGCAGCCCACCCCAGAACTTGCCATCCACCAGGATGATCGGGATCTTACGGGTTTTGCCGGTCTGCACAAGGGTCAGGATCTCAGCCATCTCATCCAGGGTTCCAAACCCACCCGGCAGCACCACATAGGCGGAGGCGTGCTTGACGAACATCACCTTACGGGCAAAAAAGTGGCGGAAATTGAGCGAGATATCCTGATAGGCGTTACCGGACTGCTCCATCGGCAGCTGTATGTTCAACCCGATACTGGTGGACTTGCCCTCAAAGGCCCCTTTGTTGGCGGCCTCCATAATGCCGGGCCCACCACCGCTGACCACTGAGAATCCGCTGTCGGAGAGCAGCCGGGCGATCTCTTCCGCCAGGGCATAATGGGGATGATCCCGTGGTGTTCTTGCCGAGCCGAAAAAACTCACCGAAGGGCTGATCTGAGCCAACTGCTCGAAACCCTCGACAAATTCGGCCATGATCTGAAATACACGCCAGGATTCACGGGTCAGCTGACCCTCTGCGCCACCCCGGGGACTGCGGCGTCTGTCTTGTGTTATTGCCATGAAATCTCTTCTTTTTTCTGGACGCTTACAGGGCCGCTCAATGCTGCTTGCCGAAACCTACCCTACCCTACCCATCATATCAGGCATTGACGCCAGTGTTGAAATCGATAACGCCACTGCGTACCCTTGCGCCTCTGTCCAGCAGCCGTAAAGACCACCCCTCAATGTCCGACCTCAACCCTAGACAACAGCAAGCGGTCAACTACATCGACACACCGCTCCTGGTGCTGGCGGGGGCCGGGAGCGGAAAAACCCGGGTCATCACCGCAAAGATCAGCTACCTGATCAAGCGCTGCGGACTCAACCCCCAGCAGATCACCGCAGTCACCTTCACCAACAAGGCGGCGCGGGAGATGAAAGAGCGGGTTGGCAAAACCCTGGGCGATCAACAGCAGCAGCTTCCACGAATCTCCACCTTTCACAATCTGGGATTGAACATCGTCCGCCAGGAGCTGAAGACACTGGGCTATCGATCGGGCTTTTCGATCTTTGATCAGCAGGACAGTGCCGGATTGCTTAAGGATCTGCTGCGCAAGCAGAATCTGGGGGACGACTCGGTGGTGAACGCCGCCCAGTGGACCATATCCGCCTGGAAAAATGACCTGATCACCCCGGAACAGGCCCTGCAGCAGGCGGAGAACGATCTGCAACAAGGGCAGGCACTGCTCTATGCGGCCTATCAGCGCAGCCTGAAGGCCTTTAACGCGGTCGATTTCGACGATCTGATCCTATTGCCGGTAAGCCTGTTTCGCAACCACCCCCAGATACTCGATCAGTGGCAGGACAGGATCCGCTATCTGCTGGTGGATGAGTACCAGGACACCAATCAGGCCCAGTATGAGCTGGTCAAACAACTGGCCGGGGTAAGGGCCGCATTCACCGTGGTGGGGGATGACGATCAGTCGATCTATGCCTGGCGAGGCGCCCGGCCGGAAAACCTGGCCCGTCTGCAGGCCGATTTCCCAACCCTGAAGCTGATCAAGCTGGAGCAGAACTATCGCTCCAGCGGCCGTATCCTCAGATCCGCCAACCACCTGATCAGCAAGAACCCCCATGTGTTTGAAAAGAAGCTCTGGAGTGAACTGGGCCTTGGCCCGGAGTTACGTGTCCTGGTCTGCCCCAATGAGGTCCAGGAGGCGGAACGGGTGGTATCGGAAATCATCCACCTGAAGTTCACCGCCAAGGCCAACAACCGGGATTGCGCCATCCTCTACCGGGGCAATCACCAGGCGAAACTGTTTGAGAAGGCCCTGCGCAGCCATAACATTGCCTATTTTCTCAGTGGCGGCACCTCTTTTTTCTCCCGCACCGAAGTCAAAGACGGCATGGCCTATCTGCGACTGCTGGCCAATCCCACCGACGACAGCGCCTTTTTGCGTATCGTCAACACCCCGCGCCGTGAGATCGGTCCGACCACCCTGGAGAAACTCGCCGACTATGCCCAGCAGCGTGGCAGCGCCCTGCTGCCCGCTTGCGAAGAGATGGGCCTGAAGAACCTGCTCAGCAGTCGCCCTTATGAGCGCCTGCAGCACTTTTCCAGACTGATCCAACACCATGCGCAAAAGGCCGACTCGGATCCGGCGGCAGCCTTCCGCGCCCTGATGGAAGAGATCGACTACCTGGGCTGGCTGAAAGAGAACGCCAGCAGCGACGGCATCGCCGAGGCGCGGATGGAGAATGTCACCGACCTGATTGACTGGTTGAAAGCCCTACAGCATGGTGAGCTTCAAGAGAAGACCCTGGCGGAGATGGTCAACCATCTGACCCTGATGGACATGCTGCAGCGTCAGGAGGATGAAGCCGAACAGGACCAGGTCCACCTGATGACCCTGCACGCAGCCAAAGGACTGGAGTTCCCCCATGTTTTCCTGGTCGGTATGGAGGAGGAGCTGTTGCCCCATCGCAGCAGCATTGAAGAGGACAACATCGAAGAGGAGCGCAGGCTGGCCTACGTGGGCATCACCCGGGCGCAGCGCACCCTGACCATGAGCTATGCCAGTAAACGCAAACGTTTCGGTGAAATGGTTCCCGGAGAGCCAAGCCGCTTTCTGCAGGAGCTACCGGAAGAGGATCTGGTTTGGGAGGGCCGAGGCAACAAGCTCAGCAAGGAGGAGCAGCAGGCGCGGGGATCGGCCCATCTGGCCAATTTGAAATCGATGCTCAGCTGAACCGCCCGACAACCACACAAAAGGGTTGCCGGACGCTTTCATTACATACTCAGGATCCACTCCACAACGACGCGGATGTTCTCATCCGAGACATGGGCGTTGGGCGGCATGGGAATCTGTCCCCAGGTACCGACACCACCGGCCTTGACTTTCGCGACCAGCGTATCAACCGCTCCAGCGTCACCTTTGTATTTAGCGGCTACCTCTTTATAGGCTGGACCGACCACCTTGGTCTCGACCTGGTGACAGGCCATGCAACCGGATGTGGTGGCGACTGCCAGCGCATCACCAGTCGGTGCAGCTGGAGCAGCAGCCGGTGCCGCTTCAGCCGGGGCAGCCTCGGCGGCCGGCGCGGCCGCTGTTTCAGTGGCGGCAGGCGCACTCTCGGCAGCCGCTGCAGGCGCAGCCTCAGCAGGCTTTGCGGCGCCTTCAACAGCCACCTTGCCGATCGGGGCAATTCGTTCCAGAACCTCTGGACGCTCTTCTGCGAAAAGCTGGGTAGAAACCAGCAGCGATGCGACAGCCACACCTGTCAACACACCAGACTTAGTTACAACATGGATACTCACGGGCATAATCCTCCGTATTTCAATCGATTGCGCCCCACGCCTTGTTCATGGGCTGACTTCAAGCCCTGAGCATGGCCTATTAGGGCCTGTTAACAACAGGCATTCCGAAAAACCCGGCGATTATACCCGTGGATGAAAAAAAGAGCGAACAGGGTTGGACGGCACCCCCCGGGAGGGCTAAACTACGCATCGCTGTAATCACCGCGCTGCGGAGAGTTGCAGCACCTCAGCGCCCGTAGCTCAGCTGGATAGAGTACCGCCCTCCGAAGGCGGGGGTCACAGGTTCAAATCCTGTCGGGCGCGCCATCTCATTCCGGTATGTACCCGCAACACGCCACATCAGGCGTGGGCCATATGAGAGCCGGTCGCTGTACTGACCATGGCCAGCCGTCTCCATCGATAATCTATTAAAAAACCTGCAATGGGGGAAGAACTGGTACTGCAGTGACATTGCCATCACTGACCGCCGAAACAGGCAACTCATCTGCATCAACTCTGGTTGTGCACCCTGAATACCCGGATGAAATTGCAGCAAGCAGACCATCTGACCGTTTCCGGCAACAGTGGTTTCTGGCCAGTAACCTCAGGATTGCAGATTGTGGAAGGGGTTGTAATTGTTGGAGGTCGGATTGGACTCGGCAGGACCCTGCCCAGCCTCAGTCACAATCGTTTGATAAGTGAGCTTGTTCGAGGAAGCAACCTGTAACCAGCTAATATCCAGCACTGTATCGTAGATCAGTCCACCGAAAATCGCATCCGGTAGTCGATCAACGGTCGACTACCGGAAGCATGGCTCTACGGCGTATGTCCAGTTCATGGTTGATCAGATCGATAAGCCGTTACAGTTGGTGGTGTAGATCGCGGTTATCCGGTCCTTGGTAACCCGGAGATTTTCTACCGCCAACCGATAGGTTTCGGGGATACCCACCTCAGAACGCTCGGCCGGATAGGGCTGATTGTTCTTACCCATCACGAAGACCCGCTGAGCCAACACGGCCTGCAGGGAGTGAAAGTTGCCTTTCGATTTGATTCCACGAGCATTCAGGTCATGCACCACCTGATTGACATTATCCAGTCGATAGATTCGACCTTCCTCTTCCTGATAAAGCGTATGAGCCTGCCCATCAGCATCGATAGCGATCACTTTTTCAACCATAACCAGGGTATCAGGCGCATGGGAGACACCTGCAGTCTGTTGGGAATCCAGAGTCTCCGCAGAGAGAAAAGAGACTTGAGTCATGCCGAATACCAGAACCAAAATGCTCTGAATCATAGTCATGAAATGTTTCATAATTACCTCCTGAGACCGCATCAACGGGCTCAACATTAATTGCCAGAATGGCGTTTGTGCACCAGGTCGTTTTCATCCTTTAACCTTAAGCTAGCCCCTGAAACTTAAACGAAACTTAATCCCAAGCACTCTTTTTTCAAAGTGTGAACAGTAACTTAAGTGTTAATTAAGGGTTAAGAAACCAACCCAGAAAGGAAGCATGGACTGCCAAGCGGACAGACATGCTATATACTCATCGCGGTGACCGGAGGGAGTTGCGGCAAGTGAGAAACCACCGCCATACGCAACAAACAGTCACCAACAATAACCAGAACAGAGACACAGAGACCGATTGGATTTCCCTATGCCGAAGCAAACATTGACCCGTTTGGCAGCACCGATGCTGCTGATCACACAACTTTCGGCCTGCACCGGAATTGGTGGGGTATCCGGAGAGATGCCGTTGCGCATCGAAACTCAACCGAGTGGTGCAACGGTCTACATAATGGACGAAGCCCTGGGCGTCACCCCTCTGGAAATCACCCAGAATCAACTCTATCCCGCCGCCTACGATGCGGGTAAAGGCGAACTGTACGGCAAAATCGTGATCCGCAAACCGGCCTGCGAGGCATTCAGCCAGCGGGTCAAATACCAGGATTTCCCCAAAGGCTTGCAGGTCACGCTGAACTGTAGTGATAGTGCGGAGCAGAGCCAAAGCTCAGCCACAGCTGAAACCGCCCCGGCGCCACAGAAAAACAGGCAGCCCGTTGCTGCACAACCGCCTGAACAGCGGCTCAAACCGGTGGAATCCACTGCTGTTGTAACCCAGCCAGCCAATACCAGCATCAAGGCACGCCTGCAGAGACTGGACAATCTGCGAAACGAAGCCGTAATCAGTGAAGAGGAGTATCGGGCGGCAAGAAAAAGGATACTCAACGAGCTCTGAGCGCGTTAGATTCTCGCCTCGATTGGCTGGAATTTGGAATTGAAGGAAGAAAACCGGCAACCTGCATACCGATGCAGGTTGCCGGTGAGTTCAGATTAATGCGGATTACTTGGCCAGCAGGCGGACGTAGCTGAGCACACCAGCTATCTCCTCTTCTGAAAGTATGCCTTTCCAACCAGGCATCAGGGAGTCGCCTGGGCTTCCATTGGTAATCACATTCATCAGCTCACTGTTCGGATGCTTGTTCAACTCACTGGCATCGGTGAGATTCTGAGCATTCATGGTCAGCAGTTCTGTCAACGGACCATCTCCCATGCCACCACGACCGTGGCAGGCAACACAGCGCGACATATAGACATCGCGACCCAATTGCGGATCCCCTGGCAGAGTGTGCTTGCTGTTCTGCAGAAAACGGATATAGGTCATCAGTGAACGGATCTGATTCTCCGGCATCGCCAGACCCCACTTGGGCATCGCACTTTTCTCTGAACCATGTGCGATGGTGCCTTTGATCAAACCGAACAAGCGTTCATCGTCTGTCTTGCCATCGCTGGTAAGATCCGATGGTGACATATCCAGTTTGCCGGCCAGCGGGCCATCCCCTTTGCCGCTGGTACCATGGCACAGGAAGCAGGTTTGATTGAACAGGGAATATCCTTCATAGGCACTCCCTGCGTAAGCCGCGGACAGGGTCAGACAAAACAGGCTGAACACTGCGGCAATCTTGACCACTCTGGTAACAATTCTACTCATGAGTCTTTCCTCAATTGGTTCTCTCACGCCACCTGTATGGTGGCGTTGTCTGGGTATGGATTCTGCGACCGATACAGCGTCAGCCGATTAATAACCGGCAAACAGTTGAAACATCCACTTGCTGTCACGCTCATCGGGACGCGAATCGATACCGCTGCCACTCTCTTTGACATAGTAGAGCTCGAAGCGGATGTTTTGCGAAAACATATAGTTGCCGCCAACGGTTGTGGCGTTGAACTTGTTGTCGTTATCCGAGCCGTCATCCAAAGTCCGATAGGCGAGAAACACATTGGCCTTGTTCGGCAGCAGTCCCAATTGTCCAAGGATGGCAAATGAATCCGCATCATCCGCACCATTACAAAATCCGCTGTCAGCAAAATGAGTCAAGCCGCTATTGGCGGCATCGGTGCCCTCACATTGACCATAGCTGCCATAAACACCCAGAGGCATATTCCCCAGATTGCCCTGCATCTGCGCATCGATGACCCAGCCATCGGTCGGGATGACGGTATCCTCACCGTGATTCCTGGTTTCCGCATCCCCGGTCCAGATCTGAACACCGAAACCGGTATCCCAGCTACCGATGAACGGCGTATAGGCCGCCCGGATATAGTGGGCCAGACCGGAAGGTTTCACGGTGGTGTTGTTCTCTTCCCAACCCGGCGTCCAGGGAGTGTAGTTGACGAAATAGTTGTGTCCGGATGCGACCAGGGCGATACCGGTCGCTTCGCCGCTTCCCAGACCCAGAGCCTGAGCGGCGCTGAAACCTTTACGCTCTTCGATAGGACGTTGCGAACGTTGAGCGCCTGTATTGAGCAGCTCGAAACCGTAACCCGAGCCCAGTCCGTCAGTAGAGAAAGGAATCACACTCAACTGGGTCGCACCGGCTTTGGCCACATTGAAATGAACCTTGGTGGAGAGGAATGAGTTGGCGTCTGTCAACCCGAGTTCCATCAGGAAGCCCGCATCCTTGGCCAGCTTACCACCGACCAGCAGTGCCGCCTCATCCGGCCATTCGATCTGACCATGATCGGTTCCCTCATCCGTGTTGCCGTTGGTCTTCTGATATCTGAGCTTGGTGATCACAGAGGCATTGAGCATCAAAGGCAGGGAGATATCGTCCCCTTCAATCATCCCCTGCCCACCGGTCAGGGTATAACCTCCGGATCTGAATGAACGACCGAACGAGTTAAGCGCTGGAAATTGCTGAAAATGGCAGGCTGTGCATGGCATACTCGTCTGACGGGCAAAGGCCGGTACCGCCTCGGCTTGATTGCTGACTGAAAATCCCCCCATCAGCAGCAACAGGCACATCGCATAACGATGCAGGTTCACAAGATTCTGACTCATTGAATTCTCCCATTAGAAGGCTAAACGACCAGGCCTGATCTGTTGAGTACCATTGAAAATACCCTTCAGGTAACAAAGATCAGCAACACGCCAAAAACAACCCGGAATTCACCAGCGACGAAATACCTGGTGCAAAGGTAATCGCTGCGGTCTGTATCGGATGGGGAGGTGGGTGTCTTCTGGCAAAGACAAACACGGCATAAACATGCCTGGTATTAAGATTGCAGCCAGGTCAATTTGGTCGGGTACGTTGAGGTTGTACCAAACAGTTCATGCTGCAGGAGATGCCAGGGGAATTATCCGTGATCGACATACAGACTGCCTAAGAGTATGTCGATCACGCCAATCCCTTCTTATTGTTGTCTGTACGACACAGATCACCCCATCCATCCTCACTTGTCTCACCGCTTTCCCCCGGAATCCCAGCGAGCAATTCACTACCCATCGGACCCCAAAGCGACATTGTTACTTTCTGTGAAACAGTAACAAAACCCTAACAAGGCTCATGTTTTTTTATTATGGGGTGATACCCTACTTTTAGAGGGTAGTAATACCCCTACACACAAACCGCAAATAACAAACGACCTCGGCCTATAGAGCGTGAATCAGGGCCTGTTAACACTGATCTAATAGGCCCTAAGAAAGGAGAACTCGACAATTCCACTCATCCGTTAGAGTATGGAAGCTGGATGTGGAACAGACTGCCTTAAAGTCAAACTCGCCAAACAATTTCGGGTAACGCCTATGCACTCGGTGCCAATCATTGCTGCCATTCTCAAGTTTGCGGACCGGCTGCGTTTCCGCCAGCTGTTTCTGCTGACCGGCTCACTGTTTCTACTCGATCTTGTGATCCCCGATATGATCCCTTTTGCCGATGAACTGATACTCGGCCTGCTCACCCTGCTGTTTGCCGCCTGGCGTAAACCGAAGCAGGAACAAAACGCCATCGAGGACAAAAGCAGTCACTGAGCGCAGCGCTTGATCTCTTGCTGTAGCCAGACGAACTGAGGCTGAAGGGGGTCCATCACGTCATCGGCAAATCCTTTGCCGAGCTATACTTCCATGACATGGAGTAAGTCGTGTCTGATTCAGGTCCCAGCGCAATCCCGGAAATCACCCTGCAAGGTCAGGGGCTGACCAAGGTTTATCACACAGGCAGTGTTGATGTACACGCCCTGCGTGGGGTCGATCTTGAGTTGAGAGAGGGGGAGCTGGTGGTACTGCTGGGCCCTTCCGGCAGCGGTAAATCCACCCTGCTCAACATCCTCGGCGGTCTGGACAGCCCCAGTAGCGGCGAAGTGACCTTTCGCGACATGCGGATCAGTGTCGATGACGAATCCACCCTAACCCGTTACCGTCGTGACCATGTGGGCTTTGTGTTTCAGTTCTATAACCTGATTCCCAGTCTCACCGCACGGGAAAATGTCTCCCTGGTTACCGAGATCGCCAACCGTTCCATGGATCCTGCCGAAGCCCTCGCTCTGGTCGGCCTGGCGGAACGGCTCGACCACTTTCCGGCCCAACTCTCCGGTGGTGAACAACAGCGGGTGGCAATCGCCCGGGCGATCGCCAAACGACCGGACATCCTGCTCTGCGACGAACCCACCGGCGCGCTCGACAGCCAGACCGGCATCCTGGTGTTGGAGGCAATTGAACGGGTCAACCAGGAGATGGGAACCACCACTGCGGTGATCACCCACAACAGTGTCATCGGTGAGATGGCGGACCGGGTTCTGCACTTTGCCGATGGACATGTTGCGAATTATCAGCAAAACAGCCTCCGAAAAGCGGCGCATGAATTGAGCTGGTGACAGAATCATGCGTGCTCTGAATCTAAAACTGATACGCAACCTGTGGAAGCTGAAGGGACAGGTATTGGCAATTGCGGTAGTGATCGCTTCCGGTGTGGCGGTTCTGGTAATGTCCCTGTCATCATTGCAGGCACTCCAACAGACCGCCACCGCCTACTACGAGAGGCAGCGTTTTGCCGATGTCTTTGCCACGGTTAAGCGCGCCCCGCGCCGACTGGTCAATCAGATAAGCACACTCCCCGGGGTCCGCTCGGTGGAAGACAGAATCAAACAGATGGCCACCCTCTCTATCGATGGATTTGAGGAGCCGGTGATCGGTCAACTGGTCTCCATTCCCGAACAGGGGGAGCCGCTGCTCAACAATCTGGTACTGAGATCGGGCCGGCTGGTCAGCCTGGATCATCCGGATGAAGTGGTGCTGAACGAACCGTTTGCCGAGGCCCACGATCTGCAGCCAGGCGATCAGCTCAAAGCCCTGATGAACGGCCACCAGCGCAGCCTCACCGTGGTGGGCATCGCCCTCTCCCCTGAATTCATCTATACCATGGGCCCAGGCGCCTTGATGCCGGACGACAAACGATTCGGTGTGATGTGGATGGGTCGGGAAGCCCTGGCTGCCGCTTATGATCTGGAGGGGGCTTTCAACGAAGTCAGTCTGGGATTGCTGCATGACAGCAGTCCGGAGCAGATCATCGTCAAACTTGACCGACTCCTAGAGACATACGGAAGCCATGGTGCGATCGCCCGTAAAAACCAGATTTCAAACTGGTTTCTGATGAATGAGATTGAACAGCTGAAAACCATGTCGACCATTCTACCCACCATCTTCCTGGCGGTTGCCGCGTTTCTCGGCAATATGGTGATGAGCCGACTGATCGCCACCGACCGGAGCGAAATCGGTCTGATGAAGGCCTTCGGTTACAGCAACTGGCAGGTCGCCTGGCACTACACCAAGATGGTGATGGCGATGTGTGGCGTCGGCATTGTTCTGGGGTGGCTGCTGGGCGCTTGGCTGGGTCGGGTCAACACCGAAATCTATGCCGACCTGTTTCGCTTCCCATTACTGATCTTCCGTCCCGACCCGGGGGTCTTCGCCATCGGCGCGGCGGTCAGTCTGATTGCCGCCCTGGCAGGCTCACTTGGTGCCGTCAGACATGCGGCAACTCTGCCACCGGCCAAGGCGATGAGCCCACCGGCGCCCCCCATGTATCGCAGCAGCCGCTTCTATCAAAGCCGTTTCGGTTTATGGCTCGATCAACCGACCCGGATCATACTGAGGCAGATCATGCGCTCCCCGTGGAGGTCGCTGCTAACCAGTATCGGCATCGCCCTGTCAGTCTCCGTGATGGTGATGGCACTGCAATGGATCGATGCCATCGAACAGATCATCGAGGTTCAGTTTCACCAGACACAGCGTCAGGACATGACTGTCGGACTGGTCGAAAGCCAGTCGGATCAAACACTGCGTGAGATCCGCCGCCTGCCCGGGGTATTGGCGGCCGAACCGATGAGAAGCAAGAGCGCCGATCTGAAGGCGGGACACCTCAGCCACCGGGGCGGTATCGAGGGGGTCACCGACAACCCACAACTGCAGCGGATCTATGATGCTCGGGGAGAAGTTGTCAGCATACCTCCGGAAGGCTTGATCCTCTCTACCAGGTTGGCCGAGAAGCTGGACGTTCAGATCGGCGATTCCGTCTGGGTTGAAGTGTTGGAAGGGAAACAGCCCAAGGCATTGATACCGGTGGTCAGTCTGTTCGAGACCTATATGGGGATGCCTGCCTACATGCATATCCACGCCTTCAACAGACTGATGGGAGAGCGTGCCAGTCTCGAGGCGATCAACCTGCTGGTGGATAAGAACCAACTGACCCAGCTCTACCGCAGTTTGAAATCGCTACCCAAAGTCTCCGCGGTGACCCTCAAGGATGCAGCGGTTGAGGAGTTCAACGACACCATGGCAGAAATGCTGATGGTCTATATCTCCTTTTTCGCCGCCTTTGCCTGCGCACTGGGATTCGGCGTGGTTTACAACAGCACCCGGATTGCCCTATCGGAACGGGGCAGGGAACTGGCCACCCTGCGGGTGTTGGGATTCCACTCCGGTGAAATCTCCTACATTCTGTTGGGTGAGGCGGCGTTGCTGATTCTGGTCGGACTGCCACTGGGCTGCCTGATGGGTCATGGTCTCGGATGGCTGATGACCAACGCGATGAATACTGAACTGTTTCGAATACCACTGGTCATCAAGGCCGCAACGGATGCGACCGCCGTGCTGGTTACACTGGGTGCAACCGCTTTCTCCGCAGCTGTGGTCAGAAGGCGACTTGACCATCTCGATTTGATTGCCGTATTAAAAACTCGTGAGTGATTATGAGCGCACACTGGAAACGTATCTTGATTTGGGGCGTAGTGAGTCTGGTTGTTCTGGCATCACTGGTCTGGGCCTTCCAACCGAAACCGATTGCGGTTGACCTGATGACCCTGCAACCGGGGGAGCTTGTCGTGACGATCGATGAGGAGGGAGAGACCCGGGTCAGGGATGTGTTTACCCTCTCCGCACCGATCAGCGGCCGGGCGATGCGCATCGAGGCCGAAGTCGGCGATAAGGTGATTGCCAATGAGACCCTGCTGGCCGAGATCGAACCCATCGATCCAACCCTGCTCGATCCACGCAGTGAGGCCCAGGCCAGGGCCGACATCCGCGCTGCGGAAGCCAACCGTATTCTGGCGGAAGCGGCGGTAAAGGAGGCTCGGGTTGAGCTCGATTTCGCACTCAGTGAACGCAACCGATCCCGTCGACTGCATAAGGAAGCGGTGATCTCAGCGAGAGAGCTGGAATCCGTGCAACGGACCTATCAAACCCGCCAGGCAGCGCTGGAGACTGCCGTCGCCAATCGTCAGGCGAGACAGGCGGAACTTGACCGCGCCAATGCCCAACTGATCTCTCCCACGGCACCTCGTAGCAATGCAGAGGCGTGCCAATGTGTACCGATTCGTGCCCCCGTCAACGGCCGGATCCTGAAAATTCAGCATAAGAGCGAAGGAGTGGTCAGTGCCGGTGAGCCCCTGTTGGAGATTGGCGACCCGGACAAACTGGAGATTGTGGCTAATCTACTCTCCTCCGATGCAATCAAGGTGGAACCGGGGCAACAGGTCTATATCGAAAACTGGGGGGGTGATCAAACCCTCAACGGTGTGGTAAGGCGGGTTGAACCTTTCGGCTTCACAAAGGTTTCGGCCCTTGGCATTGAAGAGCAGCGGGTCAATGTGATCATCGATTTCACCTCACCGCATGCACAGTGGAATCGTATCGCTCACGGCTATCAGGTGGATGTAAGGATAGTGCTATGGCGTGACAAGCAGGTACTGAAATTGCCGCTCACCACACTGTTTCGTGACGGCAAGCATTGGGCAGTCTTCATCGAACAACAGGGTACGGCAGTACAGCGCCGGATCACCACCGGCTATCGTACCGGATTTGAAGCGGAGGTGACTGAAGGGCTAAGCCCGGGTGAACGGATCATTGTCCACCCGAGCGATAAAATCAAACAAGGTATACTGCTTGAAGGCAGAGACTAGTCTCATTCATTGACTGCGTGGGGCTGAATCCCGTCAGCCCAAAGCATGGCTTTGCCATCGACACCGATGGATCGGGCACGGCCACTCGTCTTGGCGGAATACATACGATGATCGGCCAGTTCAATCTGCGCCTTCCAATCACTGACGTTGTCTTCCTGAACTTCAGCCACACCGATACTGGCCGTCACCGGCCCTCCTTCAGGACGTTCCCCAACACCTGCCGTCATGATTCGACTCACAACCTCATTCGCTTCCCTGGGATCAGCGGTAGGCAATACCACAACAAACTCCTCACCACCCCAGCGAATCACACTGTCCCCTTTACGCACACAGTTACAGATCTGTTCTGATGCGGTCTTAAGCACCTTGTCACCGGTATCATGTCCATAGGTATCGTTTACCGCTTTGAAGTTATCCAGATCGAAGTAGAGAATCGACATCGACCCGCCCCCCATGGAAGCCAGTCGAAACTGCAGATCAAGAACTTCTATGCCGGCACGCCGGGTAAGCATACCGGTGAGCACATCGTAACTGGCACGACTGACCTGTGAGAGCATGTAACGCAGCTGGGTCAAGGAGGAGAAGAGCGCCACCCCGAGGATCAGGATCAGCAGCCACAGGGTGGATACCGCCTGGGGTATTTCAGCTTCACTACCCGGAAACGCAGAAACCAATGTAACCAGAAACAAGGGTACGGCATAGGCGAGGAACTCAATCAGTGTCAATGGAAAGAGCGTTAATCCAGCCACCATCACAAACGGCAGCAAGCCGTAAAGCCCGGCAATGATCTGCTCCTGACTGGTAAGCGGATAACCCTCAATCCAATAACCTGAAGCGAGATAGAAAAGCGGGGTAACCGCGAGCATACCGGCCAATAGCAGGCGCGCCAGCTTCATGGTCGGTTGCCGACGGGACAACCAGGCCAGGATGGCGAAAACAATACCGGATACGGCTCTGATCGTCAGCAGACCGCCCCACAGGGCACTGGGCAGAAAGAGCAGGTCGATGATCGACCAGGCCGGCACCAGTACCGCAAAAACAAAACAAAAGAAAAACACCCGGCTCTGGATAATCGTAGCCCGGTGTCCGGAGATTGGCAGACCATGTTCCTTGGTAGTGAACAACTCGTAGAGTTGATCTTTGGTATAGATCCCTAATGATTCACTGATCGTAATATACATTTTCTCAAAACTGATCATTCCGTTCGATCCCACAACATCGTGGCCGTCACTATAGCGCCTGTCACCTGAACTACTTGATCGTTAAACAAGCAATCAGTGATCCAGATCAACAGCCCCATCCATAGTATCCACACAAACACGGTCGATAGGTTCCACCGACCGGGAGTACTCGATCATTAACCGCAGAACCACGACAAATTAAGCCAGCTATTCTACATGGTTTTACCTCTACTTCAGCGAAGAATTCCGTAAATTGTTCTATATTTATTGTGCTAGATCAGTTAAATCGATTGACTGAGTCGTTTCATCGGATGTTCGTTTAAGTCAAATGCTCAAAGCGGCAATAGAATATTAGAATGAAAGAATAATTGATTATGCATCAGGTTGATGTATCAGCAGACTCTTAAACGCCACATCCCTACCCCATTGATCCCATGCCGATCAGGGGTCAACGACCAACAGGATCGGTCGTCGGTAGATTGAGCGACAGAGCACAGACCAGGAAAGCTATGGAGAGAGACATGGAGAGGCTGGCGCAAAATTTCTTTCAATTTTTCAATCCGCGCTACGCCGCATCCCGACACCAAAAGCGTTTCAGTTACAGTATTCGCTACAAAGTCTATGCAGAAGAGTTAGGCTGGGAGCCATCCAGCAGCAGCCGACTTGAAACAGATCACTGCGATGCGTATTCCCACCACTGTCTGCTTGAACATATCCGTAGTGGCGATATTGCAGGTTGCGTCAGGTTGGTGGTCCCGTCTGCGGGCAGACCTGATAACTACCTGCCCTATCAGTTACACCAGATTCCCAATGTAAAGAGCGAACGCCTGTTGCAAATCCCACCCACGGATATCGGCGAAATATCCCGGCTGGCTGTACCACTCCATTTTCGGCGCAGGGCCAACGAAACCGGCAAACCGTTTATCCTGGACAGTCACAACACAAATACAATGTATACCGAAGAGGAGCGTCGCAATTTTCCCAACATTGCCATCGGTCTCTATTTATCATCCATCGCTCTGGTCGATCTGTGCCGGCTAAAATTGGTGTTGGTGGTCATGGAACCCAGACTGCAACGCCACTTGAGCCGATTCGGACTCCAGTTCCACAAAATCAGTGACGATTTTGAACTGCATGGCAAACGTGCGCTGTTTGAGCTGCCGAGCAGTGAGCTAACCAGCAACATGCCTGACGACATCAGGCGGCTCTACGATCTGATCAAACAGAATCTTGCACAACAACCCTGGCAAATCCCCGGCAACAATCTGCAATTGCACTCGAATGAAAAATTTTGATTATCAGCTGGCGTTTTCAAGGAACATCGGCTGGGTTACCGAATCAGAGCAGCAACAACTGGGTAAAGCCCGAGTCGCCATTGCAGGCCTGGGGGGTGTGGGCGGCAGCCACCTGCTTACCCTGACCCGACTTGGAATAGGTCAATTCAATCTGGCCGATTTCGACAGTTTTGCGGTCGAAAACTTCAATCGTCAATCAGGTGCAAATCTCGACACGGTCGGCAAGCCTAAGCTCGACACCATGATTGATGCGGCCCTGGCAATCAATCCGCAGCTGGATATCAAGCCTTTTCCCCAGGGGGTGAAAGCGGATCAGGCAGAAGCGTTTTTACAGGATTGTGACATCTACCTGGATGGCCTCGATTTCTTTGCCATGACGGCAAGGCGGGCAGTGTTTGCCGCCTGTTATGAGATGGGACTGCCTGCGGTAACGGCAGCGCCATTGGGAATGGGTTCGGCACTGCTCTGCTTCTTGCCGGGCGAGATGAGTTTCGAATCCTACTTTCAGCTTCAGGGTGTCGACGAGTATCAGCAATATCTGAGATTCCTGGTCGGCCTGGCCCCAGCGAGACTGCACCAGGCTTATCTGGTAGAACCGCAGCGGATCGATCTGCTGGCGAAGCGCGGCCCCTCAACCGCCATGGGCTGCGAGATCTGCGCTGGGTTCGCCGCCAGTCAGGTTTTGAAACTGCTGCTCGGACGAGGAGCAGTTACAGCGGCCCCTTGGGGGTTGCAATTCGATGCCTATGAAAACCGACTCGCCAAAACCTGGAGACCTGGCGGAAATCGTCATCCTTTGCAGCGTCTGGCAATCTGGTTCGGCAGCCGCCAGTTGGCTGCTTCCGCAGAAACAGTCTAGAGGCATCGCCAACCCTCTCCAGACCCGGCAACGGCAGATCACAGGAACCCGTACACTGTTTGGCGATCAACTATAGATCTGTTATCCGGCCTGCCGCGATATTAGGGCCTGTTAACAGAGCTCAAGAATAGACATCCCCCGGAGGAGCCATGCGCCATACAGGTCTTTATCTAAATTCGTGTCTGATCCTGATCGCTACAGTGATCTCAGTTACCCCACTCCACGCTGAGGAGCCAGCTCGTCAATATGATCTGGTGCAGCTCAATGCCTACGCCACAATGGAGGTGGATAACGACACCCAAATTGCCACCTTGTACGCTCAGCGGGAGGGTACCGACCTCAAGCTGCTGACCGATCAGGTCAACAGCCTGATCGCAGAAGCGGTGAAAACGGCGAAACAAAGGAGTGATATCAAGGTCAGCACACTGGGCTACCGAACCTCCCCACGTTATCATCAACAACAGCTTATTGGCTGGAGGGTTCGGCAATCGATTCGACTGGAGAGCAAAACAAGCCCCGCCATGAGTAGCTTGCTGGGTAGTTTGCAATCCAAATTGGCATTGGACTCCCTGAGCTACACGATCTCAACGAAAAAACGCCAGACTGCCGAGGAGTCTCTTACCACCCAGGCGATCAGCGCTTTTCGCAAACGAGCCGAGCAAGTCACTGAACAGATGGGACGCAGCCATTATCGTCTGGTTGAAATGCATCTGCAGACCATTGATCACTCCCCGGCGCCCTACCCGATGCGCGCCAACATGATGGCCATTGAGGGGCGGGCTTCAGCCCCCACCCTTGAGGCTGGCAGCCAGACCTTGAGAGTGGATGCGAACGGAAAGATCGAGTTGCAGCTTGAATAGTTGTCAATTGAGCAGAAGACAAGAGGTGTACGGACTTTTACGCCTTGCGCCAGGCAGTTTCAACCCCACTTACCAAAACAATTAGGAACGACAATCACAGACAACAGCCGGTCCGGTAAAAAATCTCACCCTCAAGTCGATAGACTGTTTAGCGGCACAGCAAAGATATGTTCAACCTGCCTTATCAGCAGTGGTGAGCGTAAGATAAGGCTCCTTCCTGTCAATAAGGGGTCTCCTTGAACCATTTGCCGGCTGCATTTGAATGACAGACACAAACTGAGTGAGACAACCACAGCATTGAGCTGTTGAAAAGCTTATGGGTAGCCTATCCAAGGCAAGGATGCTGTCATTACTGCTGACTTTGTTCTTAACCAGTCAATCTACTGCGGGGATTGCGGCCGAGGTTCCAAGCTACACGATCGGTGTATTGGCGAAACGGGGAGCGTCGATCACCCTGCAACGCTGGTCTGAAACCGCAGACTATCTGACACAACAGATCATGGATGCCCAATTTCGCATCGTTCCTTTGCCGTTCGAAGCGATCGAACCGGCAATCCATACCAGGCAGATCGATTTTTTACTCGCCAATTCCGGAATCTATATCAAGGCAGAGCATGACTTCCGAGCCTTCCGTATCGCCACCCTGATCAATAAGGTCAGCGATCACGGCGCAAACCGTTTTGGTGGCGTCATCTTCACTCGCAAAGATAACTCAGCTCTACACCGATTGAGTGACCTGAAAGGCATAAGATTCGGCGCAGTAAATCCGACCTCGCTTGGTGGTTTCCTGATGGCCAGGCGGGAACTGCACTCCCATGACATAGACGTGGAAAGGGAGACAACGCTGCATTTCTTCAACACCCATGATGCTGTGGTTGATGCCGTTATCAGCGGTGAGGTAGACGCCGGAACGGTTCGAACTGATACGCTGGAACAGATGTCCGCCAGCGGCCTGGTTAAATTGCATGAGATCAAGGTACTCAACTTACAGACCAATCAGGGCTTTCCCTATCTGCTCAGTACCCAACTCTACCCGGAGTGGCCATTGGCTGCGCTACCACACACCCCCAAATCGCTTGGTGAAAAGGTCTCCATTGCCCTGTTAAAAATGCCTCAAGATCATCCTGCAGCTGTGAGCAGCCGGATTTTGGGCTGGACGGTACCGGCAAACTATGAACCTGTCCATGAGCTCTACCGAAGCTTGAACATTCCACCGCATAAGCGTCTTCCACCCACTTTGATTGAGTGGACCGAGCACCACCCCATCGCCACAATCATGACGCTTGTCTCCATGCTGCTGATCATAATCTCACTGATACTCCTCAGCGAGAACAATCGCCGCTTGCGTAACACCCAACAGAGATTGTCGCAAACGATTGGCAAGCTGAAGTCCACTGAATCGAAACTGAAAGACAACCTTTCTCAGCTGCAAGAGAGTGAAAACAAGTTTACCCAGCTGGCTGAATCCGCATTGGACGCAATCATCATGCTCGACCCACAGGGCAATATCGAATTCTGGAACCCTGCAGCGAGTAAGATATTTGGTTACACATCCGAGCAGGCAGCAAATCTGCTCATCGACCAATGGCTGCCAACTGACCGACAGGAGAACCCGATCCTCAACTATATCGGCAATTGCGACAGCCCTCTCAGCGGCACACTGCTGGAGCTTGAAGCCATACGAAAATCCGGTGAGCGGTTTCCGGTCGAAGCCGCCATCTCATCGGTCACCCTGGATCGGGGCTGGCATGTGATCTGTCTGATCCGGGACATTACCCAAAGAAAGATCATCGAAACCGAGCGGGAGCAGCTGGCACTGCAACGCACTCAGCACCATAAAATGACGGCATTGGCTCAACTGGCGGATGGCATCGCCCATGAGATCAACACTCCCATACAGACCATCAACAACAATTTGAATTTCATTGAGGAGGCTCATCAGGATAGCCACGATCTGATTTCGACCTACCTGACGCTGACAGCGGCGATCGAAAGCAATTCCGATCTCTCGGCGACGCTGGAGGCGTGTAATGAGAAGCGGGATGAGATCGATCTCGACTACCTCAAAGATGAGGTCACAACCACCATCCGACAGTGTCACCAGGGTACCGAGCAGGTCTCCAGAATTGTTCGCTCAATGCGTATTTTCACCTCCGACAACGCCCTCCATGAGCCTACAGACCTGAATAAGCTGATCAGGGATATCGTGGCTATCAGCCGCTATCAGTGGGAACAGATTGCCGAACTCGAAACAGACCTGGATGAGACCCTGCCGCTGGTGAGCTGTTCACCCAGCGAAATGCATCAGGCCCTGATCAATATCCTGATGAATGCGGTCCAGGCATTGCAGGAGAGCTCAAAACAGCACACTGGGAAGATCACCATTACCAGCCAACAGCGCGGCCAGTATGTACAACTTGCCATCTCGGATAATGGTGACGGCATTCCGGAATCAGCCCAGGATCAGATCTTCAACCCATTCTTTACGACAAGGGATGTGGGAGAAGGTACTGGACAGGGGCTCACACTAAGCCACGATATCCTGGTACGAAAACACAGTGGAAAGTTAGACTTCGACACAGAAGCCGGTGTCGGCACGACTTTCCGCCTTCAATTGCCTTTGAATCAAGCCGCTTAGTCCATCAACAACCACTGAAATACCTGACTTAATTCAAGGGTTACCTGCATAACCAAGTGTTCGACTCCGTAAAAACTCAGGTTTATAAGTATTTCGTCATATGGCTTAAAAAATAGTAACTCCCGCCGATACTCTATTTACCTTTAATCAATAACTCCTGCAGATCTCTGCGAGGATCAAACTATGTTTGGCTTAAGTAATAAAAAGACCCTCACCCTTCAAGCAGAACAGATCACTCAGCAGGATGCTAGGATTCAGGCACTGGAACAGGAACTGGCTGCTGCAAAAGGGGACAATGACACACTCCGGCAGGAAACGGAGAGTCTGCAGAGTGAAAAACAACTCTATCAGCAACTGTTTGCGAATTTTTCCAGCTTAGGTGAGTCGTTCAGCCAACTGCAACACTCCCTGAGCCATACGGCAAACTCAATGAAGGAAGAGAAGCAGAGCGCCATTAAAGGCTCAGAGATCTCCTCGCAGGCCATCTCCGGGGTTGAGGTGATGAGCAGCGAGATCGATAACGTAACCACCATCTCCCGGGAAAGCTCCGACAGTGTGGTGAAACTCAGCACCATTGCAGACAGCATCAGCAACTTTGTCAGTATCATTCAGGGGATTTCTGAGCAGACCAATCTGTTGGCACTCAACGCTGCGATTGAAGCGGCCAGAGCCGGCGAGATGGGCCGGGGTTTTGCGGTGGTTGCCGATGAGGTGCGTAATCTGGCAGGCCGAACCCGTGAGGCGACCACAGAAATTGCCGCCCTGGTAGATACCATCACCCAGGAGACAAAAAAATCTGTCGAGACCATGTCATCGGTGATGGATGTCACGGACAATTTCCAGAGTCAGGTTAGCGGATCCATACAGATGA
Source organism: Candidatus Thiodiazotropha sp. AKAK2 (assembly GCF_058244685.1). Classification (NCBI taxonomy): domain Bacteria; kingdom Pseudomonadati; phylum Pseudomonadota; class Gammaproteobacteria; order Chromatiales; family Sedimenticolaceae; genus Candidatus Thiodiazotropha; species Candidatus Thiodiazotropha sp. AKAK2. Next base: position 25,062 of record NZ_JBSYOP010000032.1, read on the forward strand.
TCAAAAAGCAGTTTGAGCTATCCAAGGAGATGGAGAGCGCCATTGCCTCAACTTCACTGCGAACCTTCGTTGAGCTGGCCAAACTCGACCATCTGATCTTTAAGTTCGGCATCTATAAGGCCTTCATGGGACTCACAGAAGCGGATCCCTCGAATCTACCGGACCACAGAAACTGTCGTCTGGGTAACTGGTATTACACAGGGGAAGGTCAGGATTGCTTCTCCCAGCTCAACGGCTACCACGAGATCGAAGCGCCCCACCTTGATGTGCACAAAAATGGTAAACTGGCGATGGAATGCGCCAAAGCCGGTGACCACAAAAACGGCATCAGCGCGATATCCAAGATGGAAGAGGCCAGCCTACTGGTACTTTCAAGTCTGGAAGATCTGGCCCGCGCCGGTGAGAGCAATTCCGACATCCTCTGTAGCAGCGACCATTAACCACCTCAGCGACTGACGATTCTCAGCAGAACCGTCTGCACAAACGATAACCCGCTGACCTGAGAGGTCAGTGGGTCGAACTCGATCGCAGCAGATCAGTGCTGACCATCAACCAAAGCTGTGGCGCGTTCAACCATTTTATCGACGATGGCGTAGATTCCCACATGCCTGCTGGGACTGAGATGCTCTTCCAGCCGTAAACGTTTGAACAGACTGTCCACATCCATATTTCTGATCTCCTGCAGACTGCGATAGGAGAGCAGATCGATCAGCACAGCCAGTACACCTTTGATGATGGCGGTATCACAGTCTCCCTGAAAACGGATCAAGCCTGACTGACGGGGATCCAGCTGAGCCGCCACATGCACAGTACTCATACAGGGCTTAACCCAGTTCGCCTCAGTTTTAAGGGCATCCGGCATCGGTGGGAGGTTCTCACCCAATTCGATCAGATATTGATATCGGGTATCCCAATCATCAAGAAACTCGAAAGTTTCGACGATCTGCTCAATGCTTTCAGCTTCAGACAGGATGGTCATATCAGCTTGTTCCCATGCACAATATCCAGCCGACGCCCAAATCGGTTACCTGCAGATTTTCAACCATACTGTTGATCAAGGCGGAGCTGCCAGAGTTGAAGATTTCACACGCTGAATGATTCACCACAGCCACAACTCTGTTTCACATTGGGATTGATAAACTCAAATCCCTCGTTGAGCATATTCTCTTTGACAAAATCGATGGTCATACCATCCAGCATGGGCAGACTCTGGTGATTCACCACAATCTTCACCCCGTGGCTTTCAAATACAAGGTCATCCGCATCGACCTGCTCCGCATAATCCACCACATAGGCAAAACCGGAACAGCCACTCTTTTTCGTTGCCAGGCGCAGCCCGATACCCGAGCCGTGACCGGATAACATCCTGCTGACATGTTCAGCCGCTCTGTCAGTCAACTGTATGGACATCTCGACACCTCTACTATCCTGAAAAGAGCCTCATGAACAACCATGATGCCCGCCAGGACTCACATCATTACAAACACTACAGCAATCCCAACTTCATCTGCGCCTCTTCACTCATCCGCTCCTTGCTCCAGGGTGGACTCCAGACCAGATGAACAACCGTATCCTCAACACCAGGTACCGCATCGATCACACGCCCCACTTCTCGGGGCAGGGTTCCCGCTACAGGACAGGCCGGTGCGGTCAAAGTCATATCGATCTCCACCTGCCCCTGATCATCAACCTCCAGCCGATAGATCAAACCCAGATCATAAATGTTGACCGGAATCTCCGGGTCATAAACCGTGCGCAGGGCTTCGATCAATTGATCCTGACTCGGTACACTGCTCTTCGCCTGACCGGGCAGAAGTGACTTTACAGCTTCAACCAAGCGACTCATGATTCGTCTCCGGTTCTGTCAAACCGACAAAGTTCATGCGTCTGTTAAGCAGCTCGATCAAGGCCTGGTGTTCAAATTTCTCGATGATTTCCGCCAGGAATCCCTGACACAACAAAGCCCGGGCCCGCTGTTCATCAAGCCCCCGGGAGCGCAGATAGAAGATCGCCTGATCATCCAGCTGCCCAACCGAGGTGCCATGACTGCAGATCACATCATCGGCCAGAATCGTCAACTGGGGTTTGGTATCCACTTCAGCCTGTCTCGACAACATCAGATTGGCATTATGCAGATGGGCCTCACTTTTTTGCGCCCCCTTACCAACCTGTATCAGGCCATCGAAAACCGCTTTGCCGGCACCACGCAAGATCCCTTTGAAGTTCTCCCGGCTACTGCAATTGGCCAACTGGTGATCAATATCGAGATGAAAATCAGTCAGCTGCCCATCATCCACGAGATAGAGACCATCCAGTTCACAATGGGCATCGGGTTGTTGAAAACGATTTGAGATAAAGGTGCGTGACCAGCAGCCTCCAATCGCTGCCATTACCCCGTAGTAGGCTGCCTTGCTCTGCAGTGCGATATGCAGATCGCTCAGATGATAGGCCTGACGACTCTCCATCTGAATGCGCTTGTGACTCAGAGTGGCCTGCTCAGCCAGGCTGATCTCGACCACCTGATGGTTGAAATAGCTACTCTGTTGATCCTCTGAGATGAAGCGTTCAATCAATTCAGCCTGACTGCCACGCTCCAGCAGAATCAGGTGACGGGTAGGCAGTTTGTGCCCTTCTACCCTGTCCGTGCTCAAGTGAAGCAACTCCATTGGCCCATCCAGCCTGACATCCGGGGCGATCCGTATCACTGCCCCATCTTGAAAACCGGCCAGATTCAACGCCGCAAATCCATCGTCACCCAAGCCTGACAGACTACCCACCGCCTCCAAAACCTGGCGATCCCCTGTTGCCATGGCCGTTTTAAGACTGGTTACCCTGACGCCTTCCGAGGGATAAACTGAGTGCTCTTCGATGAACTGACCGTCGATAAACACCAGGCGTCCCAGCGTGGCAATTTCCAACAGATGGTTCTGAATCCCGTCATCCCGATCCCTTTGCGAACTCTTGGCTGGAGCAGTAAAGCCCTGCTTAAGCAAGCCCTCCACACTGGTGTAACGCCAGGCTTCCGAACGTCGATCGGGAAAACCCAGCGTTTCAAACCTTTCCAGAGCAGCCAGGCGCCGGTCAATCATCCAATCACCGGAACTCATGGGCAGAGATTCGATACCCTGCAGTGTGCCACGCTTGTAGTCACTCGGGGAGAGGATCATGCCGCTGCCTCCTCGAGCAACCAGCCATAACCTCTTGCTTCAAGCTCTAATGCCAGTTCCTTACCACCACTGCGTACAATCCGACCATCTGCCAACACATGCACCTTGTCCGGCTGAATATAGTCGAGCAGCCGTTGATAGTGGGTCACCACAAGCATGCCCCGTTCCGCTGTACGCAACCGATTGACTCCGTCCGCCACTGTCCGTAAGGCATCGATATCGAGCCCTGAGTCGGTCTCGTCGAGGATCGCCAGTTTCGGTTCAAGCATCGCCATCTGCAGAATTTCGTTGCGTTTCTTCTCCCCTCCGGAGAAGCCCGCATTGACAGATCGTTTCAACAGCTTCTCATCGAGTTTTACCTGTCTGGCCTTCTCTTTTACTTGCTTCATGAAACTGAGGGTATCGATCTCAGGTTCACCCCGGGCTCTGCGCAATGCATTCATCGATTCGCGCAGGAAACTCATATTATTCACCCCGGGCAACTCCACCGGATATTGCATTGCCAGAAACAGGCCCTGCCGGGCCCGCTCTTCCACTTCCAGCTGCAACAGGTCTTCACCCAGATAGCGAACCTCACCACCGGTTACGGAATAACCGTCACGACCCGCCAGAATGTGTGCCAGAGTACTCTTGCCTGAACCGTTCGGTCCCATGATGGCATGCAACTCTCCAGCCTCCACCTGAAGATCCACGCCTTTCAGGATCTCTTTTCCATCCACACTGGCTGTTAAATTCTTAATGGCTAACATCTCTTTACCTCATTAATACTGCAGAGAATCGCATCATCCACAGCTCTGATGACTCCGTTACAAACCTATCCGACCGCCCCTTCGAGACTCACAGCGAGCAGTTTCTGAGCCTCGACTGCAAACTCCATCGGCAGTTCCTGGAAGACCTCTTTACAGAAACCGTTGATGATCATCGACACCGCATCCTCTTCCGTGAGCCCTCTTTGTCGACAATAGAAGAGCTGATCCTCACTGACCTTCGAAGTGGTAGCTTCGTGCTCCACCTTGGCGGTTGGATTCTTCACCTCGATATAGGGAAAGGTGTGGGCGGCACAACGGTCACCGATCAACAGGGAATCGCAACGGGTGTGGTTACGCGCGTTTTCCGCCTTGCCGGCAATCCTCACCAGGCCTCGATAGGCGTTACTTCCCTGCATTGCGGAAATACCCTTGGAGACAATCGTGCTGCGACTGTTTTCACCGATATGGATCATCTTGGTGCCGGTATCGGCCTGTTGAAAACCCTTGGTTACAGCAACCGAGTAGAACTCACCGACGCTGTCCCTACCGCGCAAAATACAGCTGGGATATTTCCAGGTGACTGCGGATCCGGTCTCCACCTGAGTCCATGAGATGTGGGAGCGATCCCCTCGACAGTCACCCCGCTTGGTGACAAAGTTGTAGATACCCCCCTTGCCCTCAAGATCACCCGGATACCAGTTCTGCACGGTTGAATACTTTATCTTTGCATCCTCCATCGCCACCAGTTCAACCACCGCGGCATGGAGTTGGTTTTCATCCCGCATCGGCGCGGTACAGCCCTCCAGATAGCTCACCTCACTGCCCGCCTCTGCAATGATCAGGGTACGTTCAAACTGACCGGTTTTCGCTTCATTGATGCGAAAATAGGTGGAGAGCTCCATCGGGCATTTGACACCTTCTGGTATATAGACAAAGGTTCCATCACTGAACACGACACTGTTGAGCGCGGCAAAAAAGTTATCCTTATGGGGCACCACAGAGGCCATGTATTGACGCACCAGCTCCGGATAATCCCGCAACGCTTCAGAGATGGCGCAGAAGATCACACCAGCTTCAGCGAGCGTCTCTCGAAAGGTGGTGGCCACGGAGACACTGTCGAAGACCGCATCAACCGCAACCCCGGACAGCGCCTTTTGCTCCTCGATGGAGATACCGAGCTTTTCATAGGTGGCAAGAATTTCCGGATCGACCTGATCCAGACTCTCAAGCTTCGGTGACTGCTTCGGCGAGGAGTAGTAGGAGATCTGCTGAAAATCGATAGGCGGATGGTTGATTACCGCCCAATCGGGTTGATCCATTGTCAACCAGTGGCGGTAGGCTTCGAGACGTTTTTGCAGCATCCATTCCGGCTCTCCCTTGCGCTCCGAGATAGCGCGCACCACCGCTTCGTCCAAACCGGGAGGAAAGGTATCGGAGTCGATCCGGGTGATGAAACCCTGGGCATATTCAGCCGCAATCAACGCCTCCATTTCACTGTTTGTCTGACCCATATCGTGACTCCGTTTAATGCTGATCGGGAAGTGACCGCTTATTACACACAGCGCCACAACGACTGCTGCCGAGATAGAGACAGGAGAGCATTGCAACGCTACCGGCCATCATGAAAACCACAGCCAGCTCAGTCGCGGAGAGCACCAGAAACAGCAGACCAACAGCGATACTGATCAGGGTTAAAAAGCCCACGGGACCACCACAACAGCGGACCGAAAAGAGTTGAAAAAGTGTAACCATCAATACACATCCCAGCCTTTAAAAAATCAAGGCGACCAAGTAATAACTTAGTAATATAGTCAGGTATTATGGTTTGCAAGAGCTAAACACAATCCAATTTAAGGGGAATAGTGGGAGAGGCATTTTCCAAACCTATTTAATTATTTAATAATCAATAGGATAGAAAGAATACAAACAACTGGAACAGTCCCTATACCCTAATAGAACAAGGGTTACGCAGTGAACCGAACCCAGGCACAAACCGTAGATTGGCTGAAGGTCTTTTACGACTAATCGTCAAGAATCGACTTGACACCCTTTGAGATCAGACGCTCATAGAGAAACTTCTTTTTGCCGTCCATTTCGACCCCGAGCCCATCGAGCATGGTAAACAGATCGTCAATGATGATTTCGGAGATATGCTGACCATCACGCAGTGACTCCTCAAGATCATTGTTCATTGCCAGCATACAGGCCAGTGCGCCGATCAGATTCAACTCATCCAGCGTACTCTCAGACGAATCCAGGGGCTGGCTGTCAGAGGATGGCGCCAGCAATTGACTGTCAGGGGTTGGCGTCGTCAGTTGACTGTCAGGGGAGGGATCGACCGGAACACCTGGTTTGATGCCGATCCTGTCGCACATCTGGTACAGATCTTCATGATAAAAACTGATATCCGAGGGGTAGTTATAGGCACTGTTACCTTTCTCGACAGAGAGACCGATGAGCAATTCATCGTCGAACACCAAAAATTTCTGAAACAGCTCTTCTCTGACGACGCCGTTGATACTCATGTGGTGATCGATCAGTGCACTGTTACAGGTCACCGATAGGCCCCGTTTCAGTTCACTGACATCCGCCGGATAGAGCCTGAGATAGCCATCCACGTAGACCCGCTCGTAGGAGCGCTCCTGCACCTCGACTGAAGCAAACCCGGCAAAATGGAGATAGAGCTCCTCCATCTCACGCAGAATCTTTTCGTCGCCAACAAAACGGCAGGCATGATCCCAAGATAGAAAACTCTCGTCATCGTTGGCAATGGTCATGGCGCATCCTTCTCCTCTCCAACTGCAGGCCCGACAGCAGTGCCACTGATTCTAATCGCTTATCAGAAGCAAGCAAATCAGATTTGTGAGCCCGATGAGGCAATCGTCCATTTCATCCGGACCAAGGCTAGCTGCAGCAGACAGCTCCAGACTCTCAAAGCGGTCCGCTTTGGGCCAGTTAACACTCTACCAGGTTCACCGCCAGACCGCCCCGTGATGTCTCTTTGTATTTTGTCTGCATATCGGCACCCGTCTCCTGCATGGTCTTGATCACCTTGTCGAGAGAGACGAAGTGGGAACCATCCCCTCTCAAGGCCATACGGGCCGCATTGATCGCCTTCACCGCCCCCATGGCATTGCGTTCGATACACGGCACCTGCACCAATCCACCCACCGGGTCACAGGTCAGGCCCAGATTGTGCTCCATACCGATCTCGGCCGCATTCTCAACCTGTTGTGGCGTGCCTCCCAGTACCTCGGTCAGAGCTCCGGCCGCCATGGAACAGGCCGAACCGACTTCCCCCTGGCAACCCACCTCGGCACCGGATATGGAGGCATTCTCCTTGTAGAGAATACCGATCGCACCGGCACACAACAGAAAACGCACCACGCCCTCTTCATTGGCGCCCGGGGAGTATCGCCAGTAGTAGTGAAGTACGGACGGAATGATCCCCGCCGCCCCATTGGTCGGCGCTGTAACAACCCGGCCACCGGCAGCATTCTCCTCATTCACCGCCAGGGCAAACAGGTTGACCCAGTCCATGGTCCCCAGGGGTACGGTACTCAGCTCGGCATCATTACTCAGTTGCCGGAAAAGTCTTGGTGCTCTGCGCTTAACCTTGAGACCGCCCGGTAATAGACCCTCCGTTTCACAGCCCTTCTCGACACACTGCTGCATCACATGCCAGATTCCCAACAGCTGCTGGCTGATCTCGGCTTTATCCCGCCAGGCCAGCTCGTTTTCCAGCATCAATTGACTAATAGAGAGACCATTGGCCTCGCACTGACCGAGTAACTCCCGACCGCTGTGGAATGGATATTTCAGTTCAGTCTGCTGCTCGACAATCTGCGGCTCACCCTGATCATCGGTCTGCACCACAAATCCGCCCCCAACCGAGTAGAACTCACCACTCTTTACAGGCTCTCCCGCCTCATCCAATGCCGTGAACAACATGCCGTTGGGATGCAGACCCAGCTGTTTGCGTCGATAGAAGACCAGATCTCGATCGGGGTCCAGCCCGATCACCTGTCCTCCATGGAGCTCGATCTGCCGCTCCACCCGCACCCGATCCATGCGCAGCGGAATCGCATCCACTTCAACCTCTTCCGGTGTCTCACCCTGCAACCCGAGGATCACCGCCTTATCCGTACCATGCCCCTTACCGGTTGCACCGAGTGAACCGTAGAGCTCGATCTTCAGCCTGCTTGTGCCGGCCAACTGACCGGCCTCATCGAGCTGCTCGATAAAGCGTTTTGCGGCCAGCATCGGTCCTACCGTATGGGAACTCGATGGTCCGATGCCGATTTTGAAAAGATCGAACACACTGACCGACATGATCATTCTCCTTTCACTTCCAGAGTCGATAAGATCTCACAACCAGCACCGACAATATACCTACACTGTACGCAGTTTGGCACACTCCCCCACTAGCCATGAGTTACCAGCGACAGGCTTTTAAACCTCTTCAATCTGACAATCAGTAAGTCTTGGAGTGACTATTCAATCACCGACAGATTCGGCACAATCCATTTTTTCCATCATCGCTTGTAGGTAAAATAGACCACTGGCCGAAGATCCTTCACAATTGTGCGCCCTGAAAATGAAATCCACCTACAAAGCAATCCTGTTTGACCTGTTCGGCACACTGCTGAGCGTTTCCAAGGCGGCAAAGGGGCAAGGGCAATATACCGCAGACATACTCGGGTTGGATCGCAAAGCCTGGAATCAGGCCTGTTTCGGTAAGCACCATGACATTGTCACTCGAACCGATCATCTGGAGACCGTCAGGCGCATTGCCCACAGTCTCGATTCATCAATCCCGCTCCACAAAGTCCGACAGGCTGCCGATGCGCGACAGTTGCGTTTCAATACAGCCTTGCTCGAAATCGAACCCGGCATCCTGACGATTCTGCAGTACCTAAAGCAGCAGGGATTCATCCTGGGGCTGATCTCAAACGCCTCCACCGGTGAGGTCGACGCCTGGCCTGACTCACCACTTGCTCCTCTGTTCACCTCAGTACACTTCAGCTGGCAACGTGGTGTACAGAAACCGGATCCGGCCATCTATCGAATGGCACTGGACGAACTGGCCATCGCCCCCCGGGCGGCTCTGTTCATCGGCGACGGCAGCAGCGAGGAGCACATGGGGGCCGAAACCTGTGGCATCGACAGCCTGCTGGTGACCTATTTTCTCGATGGCTGCAATGAGCAGGAGCTCAAGCGAAGGGGCGAGGGATCGAAAGGACGCATTAAACATATTCGGGAACTGTTGAAAAGGGTATCCCCCGAAGGCTGATAGAAAAGCACCCAGCCGCTGAAGCTACATGAAGCCAGTTTAGGTTGCAGAAGTGGACCCTCTACAATCGTTACAACCTCATGACCTGCATCGAACTCACATCAGAGGAGCTGATTTTGTTGTCTTGCTTGTCCGTACTTTTTCTGTGGTATATGCCGGACTGAAGCGTCATTAAAAATCCCCAGGACTATACTAACTTAAAGGTTCATGAACATACTCCTAAGCAGTGAGGCGTAACCAAAAGAGTATTTCTTAATGAGGTAAATCGATCCACTCAGCTTGACCGTGGATATTGACCTGCCGACGGACTCGGGAGCTCTCCTCATGACAAAAGTCATCTTGTCTGCTGCACGCTATCCAGCCTGGGTGATGGCGGCACTTTTCAGCATCACGCTGCTTGCCCTCAGCCATCTGCCCGAGCTGCGCGTGGAGATCACGGCGGAAGGGATGATGATCAACAATCCCCCTGCTCTCACCGACTATCAGCGCACCATGGATACCTTCGGTAGTGAGAACGTCACCATTGTCTACCTGGAAGATCCGAAGCTGTTTGCAGCTGAAAACCTCAAAGCGATCCAGCTGGCCTTGGCAGAGATTGAGAAGATTCCCCAGGTGTCGCGTATGGTCAGCCTGTTCTCAGTACGCTATCTGCGTACCGTCGATGGCTATATTCATACCGCCCCCTACTTAAAACCCATACCGGAAAGCCGAAAGGTCCTGCAATCCCGGATTGAGGCTGCACTACTCAACCCGCTGATCGAAAGAAACCTGCTCTCGCACAACGGGCATGTCATGGCGATCAATCTCTTTTTCGATCTGGAGAATTACCATCGCGGCTTCGATGAGCAGGTTTCACTGGCCCTGGATGAGGCAATTGAGCCTCTACAGAAACGTTTTCGCAGGGCTTTTCACCTGGGAGACCCTTCGATTCGTTCAGCCATATCAGAGCAGATCCGCACCGATCAGTTGTTGATACTACCGCTTGCCCTGGCAGTTCTGATTGTCACCCTGTCGATCACCCTGGGTAACTGGAAAGCCCCACTGATACCACTGCTCACGGCAGGTATGAGCGTGTTATGGACGCTGGGCTTGATGGCAGCCATCGGTATACCGGTAAACGTGATGACCTCGATCGTACCGGCTCTGCTGATCATCGTGGGTTCAACAGAGGATATTCATCTACTCTCCGAGTATCAGGCTGCCATACGCAAAGGCAAAAGCAACCAACTGGCACTCAGCCTGATGGCAAAGTTCATGGGTATGGCCATTCTCCTGACCTTCGCAACAACCGCATTGGGATTTCTTTCAATCTCGATCAATCGCATTGACCTGTTGCAACAGTTTGGCCTGATCTGCGCCATCGGTCTGGCGATGAACTTTCTGATCACCAGCACCCTGGTTCCCGCTTCTCTGCAGTTGGCAAGACACTATGGCTTCACCATTCTGTCAGCCACTCAACGTCCATACGCACAATTTTCCACCCACCTCTATCAACAACTCTCCCACTACCCCAAAACCATCATCGGTTCGATTCTGTTGCTGATGTCACTCTGTCTGATCTGGGCAACCCAGATCAACATCAACAACAATGTGATGGACTACTTCGATCAATCATCGGAATTACCAGAACAGGCCGAATTGTTGCAACAGAATCTCTCGGGTATGCAGGCCCTCTCGATTGTATTGAGCGGTACCCAGGGTACCTTTCTCCAAGTACCTTATCTTGAGGAACTGCACAGACTGCAGGACTATCTGGAGGAGACAGGACGGTTTGACAAAAGCTTCTCCTTTGCCGACTTTATTGCCGTGGTGCACAGTGGCATCGACAATGAGTGGCCCGGCACCATCTATCTACCGGCCCGTAACGAAGTGGTCAAGGAGTACATGTCCCTGCTAGACCACGTGAGCGCCGAGAGCTTTGTCTCCTCCGACTACAGCCAGGCACGCATTCTTGTGCGGCATGCTATCAGCTCTTCCCATGAACTTAATCAGGTGGTTGAGGAGATCAAGACCTACACAGAAACCTGGTTGGATCCCACCCTCAAAGTCATGATCACCGGGGGCAGTTATCTTAACAGCCAGGCCGTAGATTACATGGCCGATGGGCAGGCAAAATCACTGCTTCTGATGCTATTGGTGATCTTTTTACTGGTAGCCCTGCTGTTCATGAATCTGAAAGCAGGCTTGATTGCCGTCGTCGCCAATGCATTTCCTATCGTGGTGTTATTTGGCGTGATGGGCATGGCCGGCATCGCCCTGGATACCGGTACAACCATGGTTGGCGCCATCGCCCTGGGTATCTGTGTCGACCACACCATGCATTTCATGGTGAGATACCAGCGCCTGGCAAGTAACTTCCGTTCTGAATCGGATGCCCTGCTGCAAGTCATTCAACAGGAGTCGACACCGATCATTGCCACAGCACTCGCTCTGGCCGCCGGCTTTCTTACTTTGACCTTTTCCAACTTCCCGCCGGTATCTCTATTTGGGTTGCTGAGTGCCTTGGTCATGTGCCTGGCCCTGGTTGGAACCTTTGTTCTGATTCCTTTGATGCTGCGTAATACGCGTCTGATTTCAGTGTGGAGCGTACTTTCACTTCACTTAAGGCGCGATGTACTCGACAAGTGTCCACTGTTCAAAGATATGCGGCCCTGGCAGGTGAGACAACTGGTGGCCCTGAGCCGCATCAGAGAGTACCAGGCGGATGAAGCAATTCTGTTGCAAGGTATGAAATACGACACCATGCTGGTTCTGCTCAAGGGGCAGGCGGAAGCCTGGCATACCCGTTCAGACGGCTCCACCTTTCAGGTCACCACCTATCAGCCCGGTGGCGTATTCGGGGTAACGTCACTGGTTTCCAATCGGCAGCGTCAGGCTGATGTGGTGGCTGTCGGTCAGGTACAGGCCCTGTCATTCAGGTGGGACGGTATTCACCGGATTGCCCGACTGTTTCCCCGTATCGCTTCGCGCTTTCATGAAAACCTCTCCACAACCATTGCCCATCGGCTGCTGCATGAACCATACGACCCATCCTACCAGGATGACATGTCCGGCCTCTACGGTGCTACCTTCATTGAAAAACTACTGGACTTCACAGCTGAAAAAGCGCATCGGTATGAGGAGCCACTCTGTCTGATCATCCTTAAAATCGAAGGTGAGGATTTCATCATTGAAAACCATGGAAGACAGCTACTGAGATGGCTGCTTCATGAGTTCACTCATGCAATCAATCAGGTGCTAAGAAAAGTTGATCTGCTCTCCCGTTGGGGAACAGGAGAGTTCATCATCGTTTTACCACGAACGGATCACACCACGCTGAATGAGATAGCCTGGCGCTTGAAGCAGAGTCTTAATGAGATAGATTTCGGTGTTATCGAAGATGTTACCATTGAGGCCAGGTGTACTCACCTTAAGCGAGGTGATACAGCGGAATCACTAATCGAACGAGCTAAATCGAGTCAACCCATCTGGCAATTGACCCAACTGGAGAACAAGGAAAAGCGCGCTTGACGAATCCAGACAGATCCGTTGCCGGTGCATGCCAGCTTCAGCTCCCAGGGCCGGTTAAGAGACCCTAACAGCCATAAAAAAGGCAGCCCACAGGCTGCCTTCTCAAGAACCAACTTCGAGATTTACTTGGCAGCCACCATGGTGGTCAGCTGACTCCACTGTGCATCGTCGAGAATTTCCATCATCCGATCACGGCAACGGGTTTTTCCGGCAACGATCTGCAGACGGGTTTTTTGTACCGCTTCGGCCATACTGTTGATCTCATCCGCACTGACCCCATCCAGCGATGCCTGGGCCAACTTCTTTTCGCCCTCGATGACTGAGATCACCATTTCATGCATCTTTGAACGGTTTTGCTTGTTCCACTCCATGACCTGCGCCATCTGAGCATCACTAATTTTCAGTTGCTGGGAATTTTTCCGAATAAATGCGACATAGTTCGGCACGGGATTGACATGTGCCATATATTTCATGAATTGACCTTTACCACCCATGTTTTCAGCCGTTACGCCAGAGACTGTAAAAAGCAGAACGGCCAGTAACAAAACAGTAATTTTTTTCATTGATTCCCTCTTATAAACAAAACAGAAGTAAAGCTATCGCCTATCAACACTATCCTCTAAAAACCTCTTGAGCATTGTTATTTATCAATCAAACTCCAATCCAATTCATGACAGCAAAACCGGAGCTTGCCTTTATGAAACCAATGGCTGGCAATCAAAGGTCAAAAATATAGCAAAAAATAGATTAACAATGCCCCAACCATCAAGACAGCAAGCCACCACGGCTTCGACTGAAAACCTGTCGACTACGTGGTCTTAACGATATCGACGGTTTGGCGATGCCCCTGGACCACCCCGTGGACCGGGTGGATTATCCCAATTGGTACCTGGCCCACCTCTGGGCCCGGGAGGATTGTTGTCACGATCGTAACGATAGCGGGGATAGGCACGTTTGTAGTACCAGTTGGATCCGGGGCCGCCTATCGGTCCAGGTGGGTTCGATCGATAGGGGTAACGGCGATCAGGAGAGGCACCCGGCCCACCCTCTGGACCCGGAGGATTCTCCCAGTTGGTGCCTGGCCCACCAACCGGGCCAGGGGGATTATTATCCAAATCCTTTGCCAAACCCGAGGAGGCTGAAAAGACAAACACAACCGCCACTGCAAACATTTTGTCATACCTGATCACTCTACATCCCCTATCCTTAAATAACTTTTCCAAGTCTAAGCATAGACGATAGATTCTCAGGCACCCGTGTTCACTCAGGTACGCCCTGCCACAACATCTCATAACCCACTTCATAGGTATCGTCACAAAAATCAGCCAGGGCAGAGAATTTCTCTTTGAACAATTGATCAGCATGGGAGCGTTCGTGCTGTTCGAAAGATTGCCAGAAAGTGACAATCACAATATCACCCATGTTCTGGTTGACCCGCTTGTTCTTATGGCTGTCATCCGAACCGACACTACCCTCTTCCGAAACAAAGCCGGCATTGCGGTAGACCTGACCACCAATGAAGCCACCATTATCGTCACCGTAATTGTTCTTCACCACATTGCACATCTCCCCAAGCAACAGTTCCACATCCTCAACACTGACACCGGGCTTGAGATCAACCACATTAAATAACATCACACAACCAAATGGAATTTCTATTGGATGAAACATCTCTACTCCTCTCTCTGCAAACGCTTTGGAACAGGCAGCATAAGCGACTCTTCTTCGATAATTAACACCGCTCTGGGTAAGTTAACTAAGTTTCACTTTGTCAATTTTGATAGACCGCTTCCTTGGTGACTTAAAAAACCACCCATAAAATAATGTTACTGCAAACACAGCAGCCCCCTTCTATACTTTCGAAATATCCCTATTTGTTGCGGCGGAGAGACAGATGGAACCCACACTGAAAAGGCTGATCAAGTATGGCTCGAGGGGCGATGATGTGGTGCAGGTTCAGCAAAGCCTGAATCGTGCCGTTTCAACCAAGCCGGAATTGATCCCTGATGGAATCTTTGGCGCCAAATCGACCGCCAGAGCCGAACAATTCCAACGTAGCAATCAACTGGCTGCTGACGGCATTATCGGTCCAAAAACCTGGGAAAAGCTGATTGCCTTCCTGAAAAACATCGTCGATACACCGCCAACCGCTAAAGACAAGCACAAGGAGATTCGCATAAGGGTCCTGATGGAAGCGGGAAAACTTGTCGGCACGGTCGACTTCGCACAGCTTATTGGTGGCAGACCGAAAGGTATCGATATTGTCAAAACCATCTTTAAGGAAGCCGCGAATGTCACCCTGCAGGATGACAACTTCAAAGATCCTTTCACTAAGGCATGGAGTCCACAGCCTTTTATCAGTGGTCAGAAAAAGAGCTGGTGTGGGATTTTCTGTGTCTACTGCTATCGAAAAGCGGGCATAACAAGCGTCAGGTGGAACCTGAATATCGGCGCCCCTGTCGGCAACATTGGTTTGAACAGCTGGAGCACACAGTTCGTCCAGGCGATCAAACTGGCAGACATCGGCGCCGTCGCCACCCGCCAGCACCATTTCCTCATCGAAAAGGTCGACCCTGGCAGCCCATTCACCCCACGGCTGAATACCATAGATGGTAATCTTCTGGCGGGAAAGATCCAGCGACGCAGCGGCTATCATCAGGTAGGCAAGGACAATTTCAATTACTACTCATTGAAGTAGTAATAGAGTCCAGAAAATCGGGATCAATAAAGTACAACCAGCAGTAAGAGACTGGTCACCACCGCTTTAACAACATTCAAACTCTACACGACAGGCCTGAATGGCGCCCAGTCATTCTGGGTGTCGATTATTACAACAGTGTCGAAATAATTTACAGACCTTTTGTAATTTTACCTTGCCATTTCAACTCAAAATGCATAACCGATTGTTATTCCTAAACAAACAATTTTCTGGCACCAATCAAACCCGTACAGGAGTTGGTCCTGAAACACTTAGTTTTAAAGCGCTTATTTAACAACTATCCATAAGGATATACCAATGAAGAAATCACTCTTTTTTCTGGCTTGTTTAGTGATGCTTCTGCCCTTGAATAGTCAGGCAAATGTGATCAGAACCACTGGCTCTATCACGGATGGGGGACCTGGTTCGGTCTCTTATGTACTATTCGATCAGGATGCCGCTGCAAGAACCAGAATTGCAGTAAGTTCGAATGATTTTGATACAGAGATCTTTCTCTTCGAGAATGATGGCAGATTAAACAGAAATGACCGTATTGCCCATAATGACGATCGTAACTTTCCGATTAATCTGAATTCATTGATCAACCGGGTATTACAGGCAGGGAGCTATATCGTAGCCATATCCGCTTTCGACCTGACACGAGGTGAAGCTGTCAGAGGAGTAAACAGGGGTAACGATCAATCCGGATATGGCGACTATCGCATCAGGATAGCATCGAATGCCAATGTCAGATTCAGCAATGTCCCTGAACCTGCCACTCTTTCGTTGCTTGGCCTTGGATTGGTAGGTATGGGTTTTGCCAGACGCGCAAAACAAAAATCCTGAAAGCTGTGCCATTTGAATAACACCAGGGGATAGATATTCCCTTGGTGTTTTTTTATCACTGCCCCCCGGCCTGGGCTTCATCATAAAACCGATCAGGTAATCATTTCTTTTCAAGTGATACCAATCACGCCAATATCACACCACCTTGTGAGACATACTCCCCGCCACAGATATGAAAGCCTGCTGATAACTCAACTGCTGATCCTCTGTTCGATAGGCAGCATAGAGTTTGCGCTGCATGCCCTGGCGCCCCAAGCGCAAACTCTTCAATGGCAATGAGTCACAGGCCCTTTCGATCAACCAGTCCGGAATCACGGTTACCCCACGCGACAGAGCCACCAGTTGCAGCATGATCTCGATTGATTCGATCTGTTTGTGCTGTTGTGACCTGACTCCGGCAGGCCAGAGAAAACCGTTAAGCACATCCAGTCTCTCTTCATCGACCGGGAAGGTGATCAATACTTCCTTAGCCAGCTGCTCCGGGGTTACCCAATCCTTTTCAGCCAGTGGATGGGTCTGAGGTACCAGCAACTTCAGTTCATACTCAAACAGCGCCTCATAACTCAATCCTGGATGATCGACACGGTCGGGGGTTATCAGCATATCGATATGAAAGTTCAACACACCCTCAAAACCGCTGAAGCGGAATCGCTGAAAGATATCCACATCCACTTGCGGATTGGACTTAAGATAAGCAGCCATGACCCCGGTCAACCACTCATAACAGGGATAACACTCCACCCCGAGACGCAAAACACCCTTTTGACCATCCGCATAGGCCTTCAGAGTACGTTGACTCTGCTGCACTAAGGGTAGAACCTTTTCCGCAGTCTCCAACAACAGGTTACCCGCTCGGGTCAGACGCAGTCTGCGCCCCTCTTTCACCCAGATCTCAACACCCAGTTTCTGTTCCAGATAGCGTATCTGATGAGAGAGCGCCGACTGACTCAGACAGAGTGCATTGGCCGCCTTGGTCAGGGTGCCATGTTGTTGTAACGCGGCTACGATCCGCAGATGGGTCAGCTCGATCATCTATGTAATTTACTCATATATTTAATTATAAATATCATTATATCTTCATAATACAAAATTCTAAAATCCTGCCTTCAGATTCACAGGAAAAAGGTTAGGGATCATGGTCACCACTCACAATCTCGGTCTGCCGCGCATCGGCGCCAGACGTCAACTCAAATTCAACCTGGAAGCCTATTGGCGAGGTGAAATCGATGCCCATCAACTGATGGCTGCAAGCGCGCAGATTCGCGCGCAAAACCACCAGCAGCAACAGCTTCTGGATTGGATCAGCGTCGGGGACTTCTCCCTCTACGATCATGTTCTCGATACCAGCATCCTGTTGGGAAATCTACCGCGCCGCTTCGCACAGCAACAACTCAACCCCTTGGACCGCTACTTCCAGGTTGCCCGTGGACGTTCGACAGAAACCAGCACACCCATGGCGGCGGCTGAAATGACCAAGTGGTTCGATACCAACTACCACTATCTGGTGCCTGAATTCGACCGGGACACCCGCTTCGAGCTGAACCCAGAGCAGCTGTTGAGTCAGATCGAAGAGTGCCAGTCGAAAAACATCAAGCCGGTAATCATCGGCCCTGTCACTTACCTCTGGCTTGGCAAAAGCAAAGACGAAAGCAATCCGCTTGATCTGCTGGAACAGCTGCTGCCGGTCTATCAGCAACTGCTGCAACAACTGGCTGAAGCGGGAATCGAGTGGCTGCAGGTCGATGAACCCATCCTGGTGACGGAGCTGGATCAGAGCTGGCGCCACGCCTTGAGAAACGCCTACTTCCGTCTGCAGACAAAAGCCATCAAGCTGCTGCTGACAACCTACTTCGGCAGTCTGAAAGAGAACCTGCAACTGGCCTGCGAACTGCCGGTTGCCGGCCTGCATATCGATGCCACCCGGGCCAGGGATGAAATCGAACGGATCATCGACTGGCTGCCGCAGCATAAGATCCTCTCGCTTGGGGTTATCGACGGACGGAATATCTGGAAGTGCGATCTCAACGCTCAACTGGATTGGCTGGAACCGATCCATCAGCGACTTGGTGAGAGGCTCTGGTTGGCACCCTCCTGCTCCCTGCTTCACGTGCCGGTGGATCTCGAGAACGAAACCGAACTCGATGGGGAGCTCAAATCCTGGCTCAGTTTTGCACTTCAGAAACTGTCAGAACTTGAGACGTTGGCCTGTGCGCTCAACAAGGGACGAGCGTCGGTAGCCCGGCAATTGAACGACAACGCCCAAGCCATCCGGCGGCGCTTGAAATCACAACAGATTCACATCCCGAGCGTCATTCAACGGACGGCCGGAATCACCGCAGAGATGGGGCAGCGCCAGAACAGTTACGCAATCCGTCGAGCCATTCAGCAGCAGAGCTTGAATCTGCCCCTCTATCCGACCACGACCATCGGCTCGTTTCCGCAAACCAAGACCATACGACAGAACAGAAAAGCCTACCGGCAAGGCCAGCTCGACAGAGACGACTATCTTGCCGTGATGGAGAAGGAGATCGCCCACGCGATCCGGCAGCAGGAGGATATCGGCCTGGATGTACTGGTACACGGGGAGGCGGAGCGCAATGACATGGTTGAGTACTTTGCTGAATTTCTCACCGGCTTTGCCTTTACCCGTTTCGGCTGGGTTCAATCTTATGGCTCGCGCTGCGTCAAACCACCAATCATCTATGGTGACGTCCAGCGGCAATCCGACATTACCACCCACTGGACCGGCTATGCCCAGTCGCTCACCGACAAACCGGTGAAAGGCATGTTGACCGGCCCGGTCACCATGCTCAACTGGTCATTTGTACGCGATGACCAACCTCTCGCACTAACCTGCAATCAGCTGGCGCTCGCCCTGCGTGACGAGGTACTTGCCCTGGAACGGGCGGGAACGGCCATTATCCAGATCGACGAGGCCGCGCTGCGCGAAGGTCTGCCGCTTCGACGCAAACAGTGGCCCGACTATCTCGACTGGGCACTCAACGCCTTCCGCCTGACCGCCAACGGTGTACGGGACGATACCCAGATCCATACCCACATGTGTTATTCCGAGTTCAACGACATCATCGAATCGATCGCCACCATGGATGCGGATGTCATCACCATCGAGACCTCCCGGTCTGACATGGAGCTGCTCGATGTGTTCGAGTCCTACGAATACCCCAATGAGATCGGCCCAGGTGTGTATGACATCCACTCCCCCAACATCCCGAGCATAGAGAGTATGGTTAAACTGATTGAGCTGGCCCAATTGCGCATACCCGCTGAGCGACTGTGGATCAATCCGGATTGCGGCCTGAAGACCCGCCAATGGCAGGAGGTCATTCCGGCCCTGAAGAACATGCAGCAGGCGGCACGGCAGCTACGTGAGACAGTGCAACTCGACAGTCATCGAACCTCAACCACCGGATAGGATCCACCTGACGGATGAAATCAGACCGGCTCTGGCGCCTTGCCATAACTCAAACCGTGAGATGACAAATACAAACTATAGATAAATTCATACTTAAATTACCCTGGCAAGCCATAGTTCACCCAGATGCTATCCGCTAGAATGAAGGATTTACCCGCCCACGAGGAATCTGACGTGTTTCGCAAAGAACTCAAAGTCCTGGACTGCACCATTCGCGATGGTGGATTGATCAACAATTACCATTTCACCGACGATTTCGTGAAGTCGGTCTACCGGGCGGCGTGTGAATCCGGGGTGGATGTCATCGAACTGGGTAAGAGGCTGATGGTTAGTGAAGAGTATACCCGCGAGGCCTACGGCAAATGGAATTTCTGTGATGACGATGATCTGAATATGATCATCGACTCCCATGAGTGTGAGCATCGGCCACTGGTGGCAGTGATGTTCGATATCGGCCGGGTCGACATCAACAGTCTGCAGCCACGGGATCAAAGCCCCTTCGACATGGCCCGGGTTGCCTGCTACGTACCGGACATCGACAAGGGCCTGGATCTGGTAAAGCGCTCCAAGGATCTGGGTTATGAAACCACCATCAACATCATGGCCTGCTCCGCCGCCATTCGCACCGATCTGATCGAGGCCCTCAATCAGGTCGAAGAGACTGCGGAACTCGACTACCTCTACCTGGTGGACAGCTACGGCGCCTTCTATTCGGAGCAGGTAACCGACTATCTTGAGCTCTACAAGAAGCATGCACCGAGCAAGGAACTGGGCTTCCATGCTCACAACAATCAGCAGCTTGCCTTTGCCAATACCCAGCAGGCGATCATCGACGGCGTCAATCTGCTCGACGCCACCATCAACGGCATCGGCCGGGGTGCCGGCAATTGCAATCTGGAGCTGTTACTCAACTTCCTGAAAAACCCCAAGTTCGATGTTCGCCCCATCTATAAGGTAATTCAGGAGCAATTCGTACCACTGCGTGAAGAGATCGAGTGGGGCTTCAACGATATCTACGGTATCAGCGGCCATCTGAATCAGCACCCCCGCGCCGCCATGAAGTGCCGTTCGGAAAAAGAGATTCGAGACCTCTGTTACGACTTCCTCATCGAACAGAGCAAACTCAATGCTTAAAACGTCTTTGCCAACAGGGCCTCTTGCAGGCCCTATTGGCTGACAATCCAGCTCATGAATGACTGGCGGGTATCTTGATCCGCCTTGAGCCACCAGTAGCGCAGCTGCTCACCCGCATCCTTCGGCAACTTGTCCGTGTGCACTTGTGCATTGACGGCCAGTGACTCCTTTCGGGATGTCGTGTCGACTGCAGCAGTCTCAACAGACTTTGGCGAGGGCTCCAGCTCACTGCGGATCGTGACCTGGGGATTTTTTGCAAATGCCTGTTTATCTTTAAACGCGGCAGGCTCCGGAGTGAGTCGATAGTGGACACCGGATTTCGCATTCAGGTTGATCACAAAGGGGCTTGAATTGATGACTGCTTCGTAGCCCAGATCCGGATCGATGATCACATCCTTATATCGAAGTGTGATTTCATGCTCACCTTCCGGCAACTCAAGCTGCGCTTGATGTGAGAGCAGGGAACCGCTCACTGCCTGACCATCCAAGGCCAGAAATTCGAAACTGTCGGGAATGGTAATTCGTGCCGCCTGTACAGTGCAGCCGGCCAGACTCAGCCAGGCCAGCAACACTCCGCCGATCAACAGCTTTGCATAGAACTTCGCCATCTCATCACCTCCTGTCGGAGCCAATTGAAACTCAATCGACCCGTTACACAAAAACAGACCTTGCAGGGTCAACTGCAAGGTCTGTCATTTGAGTGAAGCTTCTGATCAGAAGGCGTATTTGGCGGCAAATTGCAGCCGGTCCAGCTCACCCTCGTCACCGCTCTCTTTCTCCAGCTGGCCATGCAGAAGCATGACACCGAGCGTAACCGGTTTGATCGGGTTGTACATCAGGTTGACCTGGATGCTGTTGGCGCTCTCATTGAGACTGCCCGGAGCGAAGGAGGGGTTATCCACCTCAACCAGACTCAGAATTACGTTCGAACGCCACTTGCTGTTCCACATATGCCGATAGGCGACAAAGCCGGCGAGGGATTCCACCGCTTCAAGACTGCCATCACCCGGATCGATCACCGCATCCCTGACCACACCCAGACTGGTGTAGCGGCCCATGCCGTCGCCATAGTTGACTGCGAAGCGAATATCATCCGTTTCGAGGATTTTAATCTTGCCACTGACACCAAGACCCCAGCCGGTGGTGGTCTCTTCCGAGCCGCCATCCTCAACTTTCAGTTGACGCAGTAGACCGTTGACCCGCACATGTCCCCAGCCCATCTTCATGCTGTAGTTCGCCGCCAGATCAGGCAGCGCATTATCGTCACTGATGCCAGCATCGGAAAAAGTTTCCGGATTCTCCAAAGCCAGCTGGACATTACCCAGGCTATAGCGAATCATCGGCTGTCTGACAAACACCGTACCTTCCGGCGCACCCAGAAAGTCCAAGGCATCGGGCAGCGCACCGGTATCCATGAAGGTCGACCAGGTTTGGCCGAACAACCAGTTGTCGAAGGTGAAGAGGTAG
This sequence comes from Candidatus Thiodiazotropha sp. AKAK2, assembly GCF_058244685.1. Lineage (NCBI taxonomy): Bacteria > Pseudomonadati > Pseudomonadota > Gammaproteobacteria > Chromatiales > Sedimenticolaceae > Candidatus Thiodiazotropha > Candidatus Thiodiazotropha sp. AKAK2. The sequence goes on from NZ_JBSYOP010000032.1 coordinate 47,359, forward strand.
TGTCTCAGGCGTGGGGAGTAGCTGTTGCTCACCGCCTCATTTCCGAATCCGGTGGTCAGGAAGTCCATCTCCATCACCACACCAAGCGAGTGATCACCAGCTTTTGTCTTGGCCTTGAAATTGATGCGGGACTCACGGGCAGTCATGTCATACACCGCATCACCGTCATCACCACCCGTCGGGATGGAAAAGGGCAGATAGAAAGTCCTGCCCGCACCGCCGGCACCGCCAGCGATGGTTCCGCTGTCGGTATCGGTCCACATGGCGCTCAATTTTGCATAGCCACCGATGCTGACATCCACGTCACCACCGAAAACCTGACTGAAGTTGTAGGCCGATGCAGTTGCTGGCAGCATCATGCAGGCACCGATTAGAGCAATCCCTGGCAGCTTCTGTTTCATTTGATTCATCGTGTGATTCTCCACAGTATCAATTGAATTCAGCTGTTATGGTTTTTTAGTGCTGAGTTGTTTTATTGCCGATATGGCGACTGCCCTACGTGAATATTTTTTTGCTTTATATCCTCACTAACGACTGCTGAGGATGGATCGCCGGACTGAATCGACTATTTCTGATTCGACGAAAGCCCAGGATCGGAAAATCGGGGATACGGATTTTTATTACATATTTATGAACCTAATCCTAGGTTGCAGATACTACACCATTATCCGGAGAAAGAAACCGTTCCCGTTCAACCCGGGTGACGAAACATCTTGGATCGACAGATCCTCTGGTAGCGAACAATTCGCCTCACCGGTTCATACAATAGATACGCACCACAGTGCAGATGGATTCAGTCACCATACAATAAAAAAACTGACCCAGGCCGGTTGAGTGTGGATGGAAACAGAATGGCCCAGGTGAGTTCCAGATCAAGGATTGGCTGGAGTCATTCAATCAATGGGGCGGCCTACCTGGATGACTATCACCAACCCTCAACAGTTTCCAATTAGTGTTAACAGGCCCTAGAAGCCGAGGCCATCCGAAGAAAATACCCTCCCTTCTTCAGGATGTTCCTTGTTATTTGGACGAATCCGCTCTCCCCTGCTATGCGGGATCTTTTTGGGCAATACCGCACCACCAGATAAAGAACAAGAGTCCTATATGTTGCTGAATTTCCTAAATGTTTAAAGTCACAGCCCATCTGTCCGATAACACTATAAATTTTATGGTTATACACTTTTTCACTGCTTGACGGTCTTCGAGGTAGCGGTTTTGCCGAGAGTTTTATTGATTGAGCACTCCCCGACCATCCGCCATATTCAGAGAAATCTCTTGATCAAGGCTGGTTATGAGGTCGAGATTGAAAGCGACCACAAATCTGCGATTCCACGCATTCGCGCCAGCGCTGACGACGGTGTGAACTTTGATGCGGTTATGCTGGGCTGGCCCGCTGATACCTCAATCGATACCTCGTCGTTCTGCAAGATGCTGGAGAGACAGGCCTATGCCTCCCAGGTGATCGTGGTGTTTGCCCATGAAGAGAAGAACACGATCGCTGACTGGGCCAAAACAAGGCCCAATACAAGGTTCCTGCTTTGGGCAGACTACAAACGGAGTGCCGATCTGCTTTCGCACATGTTGGCAGATACCAATAAGAGGACAGCAAACCAGGCCGAGAACCATTCATCGGTTCAACCGATACGGGTACTGTTTGTTGATGACTCCAGAACTGTCAGGGTTAAGTATAAGCGCCTCTTGAATGCCAATGGCTATGCAACTGAGATTGCCGGCAATGTTGGCGAAGGCTTTGAAAAGGCCCTGGCCTCGCCCTACGACATTGCCATCATCGATTACTTCATGCCGGATGCCACCGGCGACGTGTTGTGTCAGAAACTGCGCGAAAACGAGACCACCGCATCAATAACCTCTGCCATCATTACCGGCTCCTACCTCGACAAGGCGATCAAGGAGTCCCTTGAAGCCGGTGCCGTCGAGTGTATGTTCAAGAACGAAAGTGATGACCTTTTTCTCACCCGTATCGATGCGATGAGTCGCCACATTCGAGCCCATCAGGCGATCGAGAAGGAGCGCAAAAGGCTTGGCGGGATTCTCAGGTCGGTGGGGGATGGTGTCTACGGGGTCGATCCCAATGGCCATATCTCATTCGTCAATCCAGCCTGTCGCCAGATATTGGGCTATGACTCCGATGCGCGATTGATCGGTAAGTCGGCACATCAACTCTTCCACTTCGCAGATGAAGAGGGCGATCACGTTTTACAGGAAGCCTGCTTTCTGCAGGAGAGCTATGCCAATGGCGACAAGGTCCAGGCCAGGGAGACCATCTTCTGGCACAGATCGGGCAAGCCCATCCCGGTGGAGTGCACTGTCTACCCACTCACCATTGAGGATAAGCGAGAGGGTTCGGTTGTCGCATTTCGTGACATCTCTGAGCACAAACTGCTTGAAGCAGAGCTACGTTGGCAGGCAGGCCATGACGCATTGACCAAGCTGCACAACCGGCGCTATTTCGAAGAGCAGTTGAACCTGGAGGTTGATCGGCTGAAGCGCAGCAATGAGATCAGTGCACTGCTCTACCTCGACCTCGACCGATTTAAGTACATCAACGACACGGCAGGGCATGCCGCAGGAGACCGTCTGCTGGTGGAGATCGCTCAGCAGATGAACCAGCGTCTGCGCAAATCGGACTTGCTCGCCCGCCTGGGTGGCGACGAGTTCGCGGTCATTCTGAGGAACGTTACCAAGAAGAGCGTTGTGCACGTCGCTGAAGACTATCGTGAAATGCTCGACCACTACATGTTTGTCTATAAGGACAAACAGTACAAGATCAACGGCACCATTGGCATTGCCCTAATCGACAAAGCATCGGTATCTTCCAGTGAAGTGTTGGCGAATGCGGATATCGCCTGTCATATCGCGAAAGGTGAGGGGCGCAATCGCACTCACCTGTTCGTCCAGGAGAACGATAACAAACTGGCGATGGACAAAGATCTTGGCTGGTCGTCGCGGCTGCACAATGCGCTGGAGTCAGACCACCTGATCCTCCACTACCAGCCGATTATTCCAGTTGAATATATCCCGACCTCACTGATGTCCGGCAGTGACGGGCCGATCTTCAAGCAACTGCTTCCGATGGTACCTGAGTCATCGATGATCAACGAGGTATTACTGCGCTTGGATGATCCCTCCTGGGGCATGGTGCTTCCCGGCGCCTTTCTGCCAACCGCAGAACGCTTCAATATGATGGACAAGATCGATGGTTGGGTAGTGAACGCCGCCCTCAGACAACTCGCCCAGTTGCAGCAGCAGGGATATACCGGCACATTCACCATCAATCTGTCGGGACAGACAATTACCAATATGGCGCTGATCGAGACCATCGAGGAGCTGGTGATCTCCCTGGGGATCGACCCCAGCAAAATGATTCTTGAGATTACCGAGACCTCGGCCGTCTCCAATCTCATCTCCGCCAATCAACTGATTACCAGACTCAGCGCTCTGGGCTGTCGCTTTGCGCTGGATGATTTCGGCAGCGGCTTCTCCTCCTTCTCCCATTTAAAGAATCTACCGGTGGATTACGTCAAGATCGACGGCCTGTTTGTCAGAGGCGTTGCCGCGGATACAGGGGACAGGGCCATCGTCCAGTCGATTAACGATATCGCCCATTCGCTGGGTAAGATGACGGTGGCTGAGTATGTGGAGGATGCTGAGATACTCCGTTTTCTGCACCAGATTGGTGTGGATTATGTGCAGGGGCACTACCTGGCCCATGCCATGGATATCTCCGACCTGCCACTGGGTGACAACGCCAACCGGGCCAACAATCCGTCACAATCGCAAGCCTAGCGGGCGATGGGGCAAACCGGGTAGTGACCAGCCGGAACACCAGACGAAGCTGTTTTCTGTCAGCCCTATCATGGCGCAGCAAAGGTTAGACGACCAGCAACACGCACCATTTTGGAGCATTACCTGCCGCTGAGAGAAAATCACCCCGACCGGGTGTCGCTGGATCCAAGTGTGAGATCCGCTCTTTACCTCAAACTCCGTCGACTCTATCAACCCTGACCCGATTGGTCCTGGCAAACCGAACCGGATGCCCAGCCTGCAGAGCGCTTCAACCTTGCCAACAACCTGGATTTGGCACAGAACCTGCTCTTGAATTGCAACGTTTACAGAGCATGCCGGATCTATGGTGTCATGAAAAAAACAGACCTTTTCAGGAGAGGCAGATCAAATCCCGAACATCGACAACCGCCGTTGCCCACGCCATGAGCGGAAATTCAACTTGCAAAATCATGATACGACCTGTCTCAGATCATTCTGATTTGACCCTGCAGCGCTATGCTGAGCCATCAGACCAATAGAGCTGGAATATCAAGTGTCGATCATACCCATATCAGGCCATAAAAGAGCACAGAGTCCAATCGACGGATGGCTGGTCTTCACCGATCTCGACGGTACCCTACTCGATCACCACAGCTACGATTTCAGTCCGGCGCTGCCTGCCCTCAGGTTATTGAAAGAGAATCGGATCCCGGTGATCCCGGTCTCAAGCAAAACCCATGCAGAGTTGAACGTCCATAAAGCGCAGCTTGAGCTGGATGGACCGATGGTGGCGGAGAACGGCAGCGTCATCATCTACCCGAATGAGGAATCCCAGATTGCCCCGCCCGGCTATCTGATGATGCGCGACTTTTTAGTCGAATGCCGCACCGACCCTGACTTTGACTTCATCGGTTTCGGTGACATGAGCGACCAGCAGGTGATGGATGAAACCGGCCTGGATCGAGACTCTGCGCATCTGGCTCGACAACGACTGGCAACGGAACCTCTGCTCTGGCGCGGCGATCGGGAGAGCCTGAAACGCTTTCAACGCAAGGCTGAATCTGCCGGCATGAAACTTCTGCAGGGTGGACGTTTTCTTCATCTGTTGAGCGATACCGACAAAGGCCACGCAGTCACCCATATCGTCAACCATCTGCGCAGCCGAGGTCAGCAGATCAACCGAACCATCGCCTTGGGTGACAGTGATAACGATCGAGCAATGTTATTGGCGGCAGACACCCCAATCATTGTGCGCAAGCATGATGGCAGCCATATGACGCTGCCGGAACGACCCGATACCAAAGTGACCGAAGAACCGGGACCCGCCGGATGGAACCAGGCGCTTCTGGACCTGATACAACAATTTGAGGAGCGATAATGGCCGACTTTTTCCAGCATGGGGATATCACAACGCTACACAAACTCACCGAGCGCCCCCTCGAAGAGATGGAGCAGGAGCTCTCCAGCTTTGCCAGTAAGAAACCGATCGGACTGATTCTTCCCAGTCTCTATTCGGAACTCACCGGCCCCGCTCTCAGCCATATCATCGATGAGCTGCAGCATGCCAGCTACATCTCCCACATCATCATCGGACTTGACCGGGCCACTGAAAGTGAATTCAAACAGGCCCAGGATTTTTTTGCCCGGCTACCCCAACGTACCCACCTGCTGTGGCAGGATGGGCCAAGACTGAGAAGCCTGGATGCAGAACTTCAGGAGCGGGATCTCTCTCCCCCAGAGCCGGGTAAGGGGCGCAATGTCTGGTTCTGTATGGGCTACGCCCTGGCGATTGAAGAGCTGCAGGCAATCGGACTGCACGATTGCGATATCGTCACCTACTCCAGGGAGCTGCCGGCCCGACTGCTCTATCCCCTGGCCCACCCCAACTTCAGTTTTGAATATGCCAAGGGCTACTACGCCCGGGTCAATGAGAACAAACTCAGTGGACGGGTCACCCGCCTGTTTGTCACACCGATGTTGAGGGCGCTGAGACTGATGGTCGGTCCACTCGACTATCTGGAGTATATGGACAGTTTTCGTTATCCCCTCTCTGGTGAGTTCGCCATGAGTCGGGATCTCGCTTCCCAGGTTCGAATACCCAGCGATTGGGGATTGGAAGTGGGCCTGTTATCGGAGGTCTACCGCAATATCTCCCACCATCAGATCTGCCAGGTCGATATCGCCGACCATTATGACCACAAGCATCAGGATCTCTCCGCCGAGGATCGTACCGGCGGATTGGCGAAGATGAGCCGTGACATCGCCAAATCCTTCTACCGCAAACTCGCCACCGAAGGCATTCAGATGAATCAGGCCTTCTTCCGCAGCCTGAAGGCCGCCTATCTGCGTAAAGCTCTGGATATGGTGGAGATGTACTACCACGATGCGAAGCTCAATGCCCTGGCCTTCAACCGCCACGCGGAAGAGGAAGCGATTGAGGTGTTTCAGCAGAGCATCGTCGAAGCGGGCCAGGCGTTTCTCGACAACCCGCTGGAGGCCCCGTTCATCCCCAACTGGAAGCGGGTACTCTCGGCGATGCCCGACTTCACCGACCGGCTTTCCCAGGCCGTGGCTGAGGATAACCGTTGAAAAAGGATACGTCGTAAATAGACCCGTTTAAGGCTAAGACTGATAACGCCACAATGTCACCGCGAAAAGGCTAGGGCCTGTTAACACGAATCCAATAGGCCCCAGAGAAGCGGTGAGTATCACCCCTTGGCCATCAGCCAGACAGTCTGATAGGGTCGAAACCGCACCCCGTCACCATCCATGTCCGGCACCACCTGATGCAGGGCATCGAACCAGCGCTGGTTCGTTCCGCCCAATGCGGATATATCCACCGATCTCAAGTCACCGGTCATGTTATGGATGGCGTAGACGCGCTGTTCCCCATCCAGACTGATCCGCTCCAGACCGAGGACCCCGTCCGGCAACTCCAGCACCCGCTGGGGCGCATCAGGATGAAACGCCTTGATCCCGCTGCGGATGCGCAGCCGACGAATGTATTCTGGGAATACCTGCCCCGCATCGGTCAACGGCAGATCGATCAACCGTTCGAGCTCGGCACCGTCCCACTTGCGCCGATTGATACTGCGGGTCATGCCGGTACGCTCCACCCCTAGTGGATCATTCGGCGTTGCTCCCAGGGCGTTGATGTAGACCGCTGGAATACCCCGAAACGAGAGCGGCAGGGTCTGGGAGAGCATGTAGCGGGCGATGTGCCAGGGATCCACATCATCATCCTCGGCCGCAAAGGCATCGAAATAGCTGATATTCAATTCATAGGGCCGGTCCCGGCCTTCGGTAGTGGCGCGCATCGAGACATAGCCGCCCCGCCGGCGCATCATATCAAGCAACACATCCAGATCTTCATCCGGCACCAGGCCCTCAAGCGGACGCAGCCCCACCCCATCGTGAGAGGCAGTGAAATTCAGATAGGTACAGTCTTCAGGCAACTTCTCCTGCTCCAGAGAGCGGGCCCAGGGCACCAGGAACTCGGTGGTCTGACACATGATGGCATGCAGAATCAACGGCGGCAGACTGAACTGATAGACCATATTGGCCTCATCGCCCTGATCGAAGTAGCTGATATTCTCCTGATGGGGAACATTGGTCTCCGTCAACAGAATCGCCCCGGGTTCAAGCACATCAAGCAGTGTCCTGAAGAGCTTGATCACTTCATGGGTCTGCGGCAGATGGATACAGCTGCTACCGATCTCCTTCCACAGAAAGGCAACGGCATCCAGTCGCACTGCCCGTGCACCACGCCGGATATAGTCGAGCAGGATGTCGATGAACTCGAGCAACACTTGCGGATTGGCGTAGTTGAGGTCGATCTGATCATTGCTGAATGTCGCCCAGACATCGAGCATTCCGCGGGGCGTACGAACCCGGCTCAACAGGGGCGTACTGCGAGGCCGCACCACCATGGAGAGATTCTCATCCGGCGACACCTGGATCACATAGTCGCGCCCGGGCTCCTCGTCATGCACAAAGTTGACGAACCAGAGATGCTCCCGGGACATGTGGTTGAGCACCAGGTCGAACAGCAGGGAGAAGTTCTCACCCAGCTCACGGATATCCCGCCAATCCCCGAGCTGGGGATTGACGGCACGGAAGTCGGAGACCGAAAAGCCGTCATCTGAACTGTAGGGGAAGAAGGGCAGGAGATGCACCATGCTGAAGACGCCATTCAGGCGTCTGTCCAAAAACTGTTTCAAGGAGGCCAGTGGGGTCATCCCCGGATACTGAATGCTGTCCCCATAGCTGATCAGCACGCTGTCCTTCTCATCCCAACGGGGGATATCGAGGCGCTTGCCCTGCCGCTCCTCGATATGCCGACCGATCAACTCATGCAGTTTCGGCAACAGCGTTGCAGCCTGCTGCTCACCATACAACAGACCCAAATGACTCAGAAGTCTGGTATCTAATTCATCGACGCTCATGAAAAAAAACTCTCACCAGTGACTCCAGGGGCAAATTATTTAGCCAAATTGATCTGTTTGTGTTGATAAAATATGACTATATTCAATATCTCTTAAGTATAAAAGAGTTGATCCAGATCAACCGATACGCGAAACCATAAATTATCTACTGCTATTGTTTAGTAAGCAGTACCTAAAAACCCGAATCCATGGGTTTATGACGGCGTAGACCGCAAGCTATTGCTTCCCCGGCGGTTAGAATTATGTCCGCTCACCCCATGGGCGAAGCTGAGATTTGTTTATTCCACTGGATAACCAATAGCTTACGCTTTGCGAACGCCACCAACCCGCGGATTCAGGTTAAAACAGATTAAAACTACCTGCATGCACCAAAGGAGATCCACTATGAGGTTAGAACACTCAGCATCCCGCACCTCTCCTGAAAACCTGAAAGCAAGCCGTCCTATTGAAGTGGAAGGACGTATGATCGCAGTCGATGAGAATGGCTATCTGCTGACGCTGGATGACTGGACCCCGGCCGTTGCCGAAGCACTTGCAGATGCCGATGGCGTGACCCTGACAGAAGAACACTGGTTGCTGATCGATTTTCTGCATCGTTTCTATGCAGAGTATGGCATTGCTCCGGAAATGCCTATCCTGGCAAGAAATCTGTGCAAGGATAAAGATGATTGCCACTGGACCAAGCGTTATATCGAAACCCTGTTTCCGGGTGGCGCCAAGATGGCCTGCCGCTATGCCGGACTCAGCGCACCGGTAGGACGCAGTTGCCTGTAAGGGGTATAACAACTCACTAAGAGCTCGATTTGATGGGGTATCTACCACGTGCCTATCCTATGATCCCGGTAGGCACGTCACTTTTTTCAACCTTCTCCCTTCCCAACGTTCAGCAAGCTAAAAAATCCTGACATTGTAAGCTGCCCGTCAGTCCTAAATGCCTCAGACTGATAAACACTGTTTGCGTCCATCTGCGTACCGGGTAGTAAAATCATCCAAACAGTCTGCTGAAAAATGCGTATCATAACGACAGCCGAAAACCGGAACGGTTGTGGTCGAAAAACGTCGGCTGGTAGTCAATTGATCAGTAACAGCACCATGAACTCGAAAACACTATGGACTTTAGGTTTGATTCTGTTGTGCCTGACTTCCCTACAGGCAGAACAGCTGGGTGAGGTCAGCACCAAATTCCGAATGCTCGGCCCGAATGACAAGGTGGTCATCGAAGCCTTTGACGATCCGGCGGTTGCGGGCGTCACCTGTTATCTGAGTCGGGCCAAGACCGGCGGTATGGGCGGTGCCATGGGGATTGCCGAGGACACCTCCGATGCCTCGATCGCCTGCCGGCAGACCGGACTGGTGAACCTGCCCGGCGACATTCTGAATCAGTCGAGGGATGGGGAAGAGGTCTTTAAACAACGCACCTCGATTCTGTTCAAGACCATGCAGGTCGTGCGCTTCTACGATGCCAAACGCAACACCCTGGTGTATATGACCTACAGCGACAAGCTGGTGGATGGTTCACCGAAAAACAGCATCACAGCGGTACCTCTGTTCCGTCCCCAGAGCCCACAACTTCCCGGCCCCAAAGAGCAATGAGCCAACGGCTGCACACCGGTCGGCTGGTGCTGACACCCCAGGACCCCTATTTAGTGCCGGAAGATCCCGCCAGCCTGTTTGATACATTGAGGGATATCGGCCTGATCGCGTCACCCCGAGAAGCGGAACAAGGCTTTCTGCTGGGTGAGACGTTCATGCAGCTGATAACCTTCATGGGCTGCTCGCCCTTCATCAGACTTGAACCGGATGAGAGTGGTGAACCCTTTTGCCATCTGCGGGTGGATGGGCCACATCCGGCGCCCCGGCTGTTGACCGGCAAAAATAGCCTCCCTCCCCGCTGTGACACCTGTCGAAAGCGCATCAGTGACTGGCAAAGGGAGCCTCAACAACTGGCTGAATGTCCCCACTGCGGGCACCGGCAGGATCCAGCCAGCTACGACTTCAAACAGAGCGCAGGCTTTGGCCGGTTTCTGCTGAAGATCGAGAACATTTTTCCTCAGGAGGCGATCCCCTCGCCACGCCTGCTCGAGATCCTGCAACAGGCCAGTAACGGCGCGATCTGGCACTATTTCTATCAACAGGATTGATCGGGATTGCGGTGCGAGCAGACTGATCTCGTGGTTAAGTCCGCAAATGAACACAAATGGCGCTGTGTGGCCGAATTACACCCTATCCTGCCCAGACTGGAGTGGTCTTACTTAAGCAGTATTTGGTGGGGCGTGGCCCCACCCTACGCCCTGAATTATAAGGTAGGGTGGGGCCATGCCCCACCAAGACATTACGTCTTGTAGCAAATGGATTGCATCCCATCAGAATATGTGGATTCAGTTACGACTGCCGGACCAATCTACAGAATTTGCGTCTATTCGCGTTTATTTGCGGACTTTTAAAAAACGGGCCGGACGTCAGACCAGTTCGCAGCAATTCTTGCCTTTGCGCTTTGCCTGATAGAGAGCTTTGTCCGCGCGTGAGAACACCTGGTCCACCCCATCCCCCTTACGGAAGCTGGTCAGGCCGCAGGAGATGGTGACAATCACCGGTTTGCCATGTGAATGGAACCCGTTGCTCTCGACTGATTGACGCATCTCTTCTGCCACACTCAGGGCCTCTTCATCTTCGGCCCCGCAGAGCAGACAGACAAACTCTTCACCACCGAAGCGGGCGATGAAATCAGTTTCCCTTAAACGTGCCTTGAGACTCTGAGCAATCACCCTGAGCGCCTTGTCACCGGCCTGGTGTCCATAGCGATCATTGATCTTCTTGAAGTCGTCCACATCCCAGACCAACATGGTCAGCGGACTGTCAAAGCGCTTCCAACGAGCCACCTCCTGCTCAATACGCTCCTCGTAGGCCAACCGGTTGGGCAGGCCAGTGACCGCATCCAGCAGCGCCATATGGTGCGCCTCGACCATACGGGACCTCAGTTCTGTGGACTCCTGTTCCAGTTGGGTGAGGCGTTCACGCAGGGCCTGCTCCCCTTCCTCGGCCTGCTGATGAAAGCTTTGCTCCTCTTCCAGATAGCTGTCGATACTCTGTTGCACCAGGGTGATCCGCTGGCTGACAGCATCTTTCAACTGCTGCAGATCGGTGGCTTGGGCAACGTGAGTACCGATATCCCCGACCTGACCGTGTACCTGTTCACTCAGGGTGCGCCCATGCTGAACCATCTTATCCCGCCCTTCGTGGGCCGTCTGCAGGTGCAGGCCCAGGTCCTGCAGGCGCTGGGTCAGCTCTTCAAGAAAATCCTCGGCCTCCTGTATCTCTGACTGGATCTCACCAAATGACTTGGCGGACAAGGCGAGCAGGTCATCCAGCACGCCGACCCAGGCATCATCCGCCGCATCCTTCAGCAGACGATGCTTGAAACTACTGATCGGTTCGCCCCAGTGACCAGGCCAGGAGGCCTGTTCGAGCAGATTCAACAGAATCTGATTCGGCTTGGGTCCCGACTCTTCAGTATGCCCCAGCAGCCTGCTGAACAGACCTGCGGATTTTTTTTCGCCGGCAGCCTGGTTACCTTGCCCTAGCAGACGTACCAGCCGGGCGAAGGATTTCTCCTTCATCTCAGCCGGATCACTGACCAATTGCTCAAGCAGCTCTGTGGTTTCGGCCAGGACCTTCTTGGAGAGATTGAATGGAGTGAGCAGCTTTTGATAGACCTCACCCTCATCTGCAGCCGCACTGTCCTGCTGTTCGGCAAAATGGAGCAGCCCATCGGTGATCTCATTCAGTTTATCCTGGGAAATCGAACCGCCCCCACCCCGGACCGCATTGCGCACCGACTTCAGATGGGGTTCAAGCCGGTTATCCAGGCCACTGGCGGCGATGGTCAAACGGATGACGGTCCGCGTCAGCAACTCCTCCAGAGCCTTGTTTGCCTTGTCTTCACTTTCGGATTGGCGCAGCAGGTCGTCATAACGTTTTTTCCAGTCGGTATCGTTCATAGGTCACGTCTCGGATCGACAGCCGAACTATCAGGCGGCAGCAGGAAAAACCACATTTTCAGGCAACTCAATCTCCAGGCTGATCGGCAGGTGATCAGAGTGGGCATAGTTGAGGACCTCCGATTTTGACACTTTCAGACTGGGCGAGGCCAGAATATGGTCCAGTTTCTTGCTGGGGCGCCAACTGGGAAAGGTCATCATGTCACAGGCGCTGCCCTGCAGGTTGGTATTCTCCATCAGATACTGGAATTCTGTGGAGCTGCAGCCGCAATTGAAATCCCCCATCAGTACCAGGTGGGAGTAGTGGGAGACCAGTTCGCTGACATAGGAGAACTGACGCAGCCTGGCACGCCGGCCCAAGGCAAGATGCATTATGCAGATACCGAGGGGTTTCTCATTGGTCTGAAACTCCATCAGCACCGCACCCCGGCCCGGCAGGCCAGGCAGCCGATGTTCGGCAATCATGCTCGGTTGTACCCGACTCAGCACCCCATTGCTGTACTGGGCCAGCTTCCCCAACTTACGATTGACCTGGCGATACCAGAAGGGAAATCCTGCCAATTCCGCGAGATAGGCGGTCTGATCGATGAAACCGCTGCGAAAGCTGCCAGAGTCGACCTCCTGAAGCCCCACCACATCGAAGTCCTTCAACAGATGGGAGATACGATTCAAATTGTGCCGTTTGTCTTTGTGGGGAAGAACCTGTTTCCAGCCACGGGTCACATACTCCCGGTAACGACGGGTGTCCGCACCGGCCTGAATGTTGTAGCTGAGCAGGCGCAACCGGTGGGTATCATCCAGCGTGGCTTGATTCTCTATGATTTGCTTATTCATTCGTTCTGCGACGCTTTTTTCTTTTCTGATATCACTTTCTATGGCGGATAAATACAAAAAAACTTAAGTTACAACCGTCACTTTAGACAAAAAGCAAAAACTGTTCAGGAACCAGGTTCAATCTCGCAATAATAGTGTGACCTGACTACTGTTTCCAGGCCCCGAGCCCACTGCCGACCGGGCCGACCTGGCTGCAGGCCCTCAAAGACATGATGGCAGCCCGAAAAAAAAGGCGGTACACCAGGTACCGCCTTTTTCGATCGGAACAGCCGGGCTGCTTAACGACTGAGCCCCTGTATGTACTGGGCCACCTCGGCCATCTCTTGATCGGTCATTCTCTCGACCACACCCTGCATCATCTTGCTGGCGTCATTGGTGCGGGTGCCGGCACGGAAATCCTTCAGTGCCTTTTCCACATAGGTGGCATGCTGACCGGCGATGGCTGGGAAGTTGGCTTGGGGGTTACCCGCACCGGATGGTCCGTGACAGGCCATACAGGCGGCCACACCGGTATCGGCATTTCCGGCCCGATAGAGACGCTCACCCGCTTCAACCTTGTCCGCAGCAGCCACACCGGTTTTGATGGTCTGACTGGAGTAGAAGGCAGCAAGATCGGCGATATCCTGGTCGCTCAGAGGAGCGGCCATTGGCGACATCATCGGATCACTGCGCTTGTTCGCCTTAAAATCCTTGATCTGCTTTTCAATATACGCCGGATGCTGTCCGGCGATTTTTGGCCAGACTGGGTTGAGAGGGCTGTTGCCTTCAGCGCCATGACAACCGGCACAGACAGCGGATTTGTTTTTACCGTCTTCTGCATTGCCTGCAGCCTGCACAAGGCCGACACTGAAAGAGAGGGCTAGGGTTGCGGTTACGAACCATTTATTCATGATCAATCCTGCTCTGAATTATGCTGGATATGTTAAAAATCCCGGACCTTCCGGTGGCAGCCAGAGCGTTGTCAGCCCACCCAAAGACCGTAAAAAAGCTGCGAAACTATACCAGAATTTTCTAATAAAGGTCAAAATCCATCGCTTCAGCAGTGGCCGGACGACTCCGAAAACTCGGCCTGGTCTGTAACATGCCGGAGAGGATCAGCCAGCCGGATGGCATGCCACTCACCAGCCTTCGGTCACCATCCAAGCCCAGGGTTCGAGAGCATCACCATTCCGCCAATCCGGAATTGCCATCAGCGACCACTCCGGCAGCGAACAGCCGGCCCGTTTGTCTGCAAACCGGGTTACCGATAAACTCCAGGTTCCTATCCGCTCAGGCCCATCAAGATGCAGAAAGATCCGGACCAATCGATCGTACGCACCAGCTATGCGGTCATCTACACCCCCAGCCGACGTCGGGATCGATTTCCGGAAAACTGTGTCACCCTCGCCTCATCGGCGGAAGAGGCGATCCAAAAGGCCACCGAACAGGAGAACCTCCACGCGGCACAGGTCAACGGTCCTTCCCGCTCATCGGAGGGGTTTCGTCTCTACTACCTGGTCCACTGGCTGACCTGAGCCGACAGATTCCGGTCGCAGCTTGACCAGTTCCCGGGTGATTGCATCGGCATCCAGGGTGTCGAAATCCGACCGGCTGAAGGTCGTGAATCCCCCAGCCAACTCATACCAGGCAAATCCTCTGGTCCAGGGCTGATGCTCATAACTGCCCTGACGTTTCCTGGGAATGCAGTAGAGCCTGCCTGGCTGGTAGACCAGATTGTAGCTGACCTCCGAGCGGTGCAGTGACTCAATCCGCTGCCAAGCCTCAGCCGCCGATTCATAGATTTCGCAATTCAGCGGGTAATCCCGCTCTCCGCCATTGTGCCGCCAATGATCGCGCATCAGCGGTAGCGGCTTTGGCCTGATGAAAAGCTGAAAGTGAAGATGATTGACCGAGGCAAAGGCGGCAAAACTGTTGTAGGCGATACCGACACCAGGCAGGCCGCTACACAACCGGTCAACCAGCTCCCAGACATAGTCGTGGTATTTGCGGGTCAACAGTTGGGGGAGGCGCTGGGTGCGATCGGGAACCAGCAGGCAGTGCATCGGTACAAAGGGAAACTTGTTATACATAAGCTCCACTTCCACACCGTGCAGATCGCCTGCCCAGAAGGCCTCCCTGCGCAGAAAGGGTTTGTTGAAATGAAACCCGTTCGGATCGAATGGACGGCTGATACCGAGGGCAGGCTCACTGGTCATTCGCGAGGGACGAAATGCGCGGATATGGTTGAATTGCAACTCCCAATCCGCCTCATCGCGGAATTCAGCCGCATGCACACCATCGAAGCCGATGGCCATCAATTTCAGAAACACCAGATTGTCATCGGCAGCGCCAACCAACTCCCGTCCCTCACTCAGGGTCAGGCGGCAATACTCCGCCTGTTGATCAAAGCGACGAGCAAGCTGGCTTTTCAGGGATCGATAGATCTCAGCATCGAAACTGGCATTGGCGTGTACCAGGATATAGCTGCCGAGCCCCGGCTGCAGCAGCAGGCGTTCGAGACCGGAAGCAAATGCCTGCTGCATGGCAGCGTGTGACTCTATGAGGGACTGTTTCATGCAAACAATCCCCGGCCGAATGCCATCGAGACTGTGCAACCATGTGGAGACCGGGGCCACATGGCTACACCCTGGTTAGCGACATTCGTGCTCACTTGAGGATAAAAAACCCGCATAAACCTCTAGCCAGACCAGCCCAATCCAGCTCAGTGGTTGTGGCTACCGTGGTCGGATTGTTTCATCTTCATACGCAGCTTGCGCACCGGAGCATCCAATTTGAGCTCCGATCCATCGTCGAAGCTGAGGGTCAGGCCGATCTTCTCACCCGGCACCAGTTTCTGCTTCAAGCCGATCAGCATGACATGCAGCCCACCCGGCTTCAGGCTGATTTTCTGTTCCGCAGGCAGGTCGATCTTTTCCACTTTACGCATCCGCATCATGCCATCTTCCATGGTGTGGGTATGCAGCTCGACAACTTCAGCGGCACTGCTGCTGGCGCTAACCAGAGCGAGATCCTTTTTACCCATGTTATGCAGGGTCATGAATGAGGCGGAATTCGGCTGGCCGGGGGGTACAGCGCGGACATAGGGATCGTCGGCCATCACGGCAGAACCGGCCATCAGCTGTTGACCCATGAAAAACAGGCAAAAGCCAAGGATTGGAAGCAAACGTTGCAAGCTCATCTCTTTCTCCAGTGAACACAGTTTTTTATCAGGGAGGCTGACAGCCAGATTGCTGACAGGGTCAACCACCGAATTATTCAACAAGATTATATTCCCGTGGCCCGGGAGCATGGCATTAAAGAGATTATAAAGGCAATCCCGCGCAATCAATCCACATGAAAAATTGAAAAAAAGTGTGTCAAATGACTCATTCAGGGCATATGACCCTGCTACCGGGGCCAGCTGAAGGGTCAATTGAGCCGAACAACAGGCAAAAAAAGCGCCGGCATCTGCCAGGCGCTTTTTCTCTTGACGGCCGGGAGGGCCGTTAAGCAGCTCGAATCAGAGGCTCATGACCCACTCTACGGTGACATCACTGGCAGACCGGGCGACACCTCGACGATCTTGGCATTGCCGTTGAACTCCCGGGCGATGGCCTGCAGGGGCTCGCGCACCGCCAGGGCGATCTGGTGGCTCTTGCGGCTCCGGTACTGCTTTTCACCAGGTTGACCTGGATATCACCCAGGTGAGCATCCTCTCTCAGATAGTACTGGCGAACCAGGCCGTTGGAACCGATGGGCGAAGCGGTGCCGGAGTGGACCTGGTAGTCAGTCACCTCGGGCACGGTGCCCAGGTAGTCTCTCATGGCGTCGAGAACCTTGGTGGTCTGCTCAAGACTGGTCCCCTCCGGCATGTCGAGTACTACCTGGAATTTCGACTTGTTGTCGAAAGACAGGAGCAAGAGTAACAGCCTGCTACAGCAACTGCATCAGCCCGAGGTCATGACCGCGAACATGCTGAGCATAAAGGGCCCTATGGATTGCGCCAATCGTTAAAACTGGGCCAGAGAATTAACGCCCCAACCACCAGAAACCATCTCTCTCTGGCCTGGCCCTACCCCATCCTAACTAGCCTGAAACAACGCAGTTTCGTCCAGACTCCTTAGCCTGGTACAGCAGCTTATCTACTCTTGATAGAAGATCTGAAAAGCGCTCTCCATCCAAACTTTCTGTCACCCCGAAACTTGCGGTTAAATAAACAGATTGATTTCGATCGCGGGCAACCGGTTCATCCGCTATAGCGCTTCGAATAGCCTCCGCCTTTGCTGACGCTTCTTCAAGCGTGCAATTTGGCAGCACAATGATAAATTCCTCGCCACCCCAACGTGCCACCATATCCTCTTTTCTGAAAAAACGCTGAAGAGCCTTGGAGAAGACTTCAAGGGCTTTGTCGCCGATCTCATGCCCGAATTTATCATTCACGGCCTTAAAAAGATCAATGTCTGTCATGATCAAGGCATAAGCCCGTCTATCAAGCCGTCCTCCGCGTTCGTAACTACTTATATGTTCGATCACAAAGCGTCTGTTATACAGACCAGTCAGCTCATCCCTGTCAGCCTGCGCTGATAACATCTCGCTTTGCCTATCAACATGCATCCGTGCACCGATGATGCCTACAATAAACGCGCTACCTGCAATAATGGTATTCAACCGCAGCATCATATCAAGCGTTTCCGCGGCTATGGGCACATCGGCCGCCTGCCCCCAATAGGTTCTACCCCACATCCACAATATGATGCTGGCTGAACCGGCGATCAGAGCAAACATTTTCTTGATGTTGGGGTTATATGCCAGCCATCCTGCTAACGGCCATAGATAGAGATCGAACCCTGAATCCAATCCCAGTATTGACATAGCAATCACAGCATGAAGCAGCACCTCGGCAGTGCCGATATAGACTGAGCGGGCGACGTACCCTCGCACCACTTCTGCAATCGCCCAAGCCCACAACAGACTGCTAAAGATATTGAAATAGGAGAGTGAGGGAATTGCCCAATAATCAAACAGGAATATGAAGGATAAGTGCGCCAGAAAGCCAATCAGGCAGATACTCAGGCTAATCGGATAGGCATTCAAAACGTCAGATCGCACCCTAAGAAACCTTTTAATCACCTGCTGAAACTTTGGCAATGATCTTTCCCGGTCAGTTGAATGCCAAACCTACTTTCTAGAATAGTTCAGAACACTCTCCCGTAACACCAAGCACCGTGAATTTAAGATCAAGGCATTGGCTCTTCGACGCAGAGCCAGCGTAGCAATCTAGCCTAGAGTTGCGGGCAGTACGTATAGAAGCTGCATCCCATAGAATAGGCAAGCGTATCCGGGCTATAGATACATAGCCCGGATACGATTACGCATGGCCGCATAGTAGACCACCGGTATCACCGCCAGGGTAAGCACGGTGGAAACGAAGAGACCGAAGATCAGCGAGACGGTGAGACCGATGAAAATCGGGTTGTCGAGGATATAAAAACACCCGCCATCGCAGCCACGGCGGTCAGCGCAATGGGTTTGGCTCGTACCGCTGCCGAGTTGACCACCGCTTTCTCCAGATCCATGCCCTCGCGCACTTGCTGGTTGACGAAGTCCACCAGCAGGATCGAATGGCATGAAAGAGATTATAAAGGTAATCCCGTACAATCAATCCACATGAAAAATTGAAAAAAGCGTTTCAAATGACTCATTCAGGGCAATTCACACGGCTGTCACGGCCAGCTGAAGAGTCAATCGGGGCGAACAACAGGCAAAAAAAAAGCGCCGGCATCTGCCTGGCGCTTTTTCTCTTAACGGCCGAAAGGCCGCTAAACAACCCGAATCAGAGGGTCATGACCCACTCTACGATGACTTTGATGTCTTCGTCGCTGACATGGGCGTTAGGTGGCATAGGTACTGGACCCCAGACACCGGAACCGCCGGCTTTGACTTTGGCAGAGAGTGCCGCTACAGCATCAGCCTGGCCTTTGTACTTTGCAGCCACTTCTTTGTAGGCAGGACCCACAACCTTGGTCTCAATCTGATGGCATGCCATGCAGCCACGCTGGGTTGCCAGGGCAACGGGATCGGCGGACGCAGTCGCTACAGCACCAAGAGCAAGGACAGAAGCGCTGGTAGCCAGCAAGTATGATTTCATCTTATTCATCAGGAGTTTATCCTCAATAGTTCGGTTAGATAAATACAGCTGCGGGGTTGATTTTACAGAGTCCGTTCCCACAAAAATGCTGGATTATACGTTAAACATAAGTAAATTGCCTATAAAGGATAATTATCAATTAAACAATTTCACAATTAATCGCCTGTTGGGCGCTCAAACGTTCACCAGCAAGCACCGCAAACGCCTTCCAATCGGGTTTGACCGCAGAAATAAAGAGGTGACTCCCGCAATCGCAGTCAGATGAACCGAATCCACCGATCGGTTGGCCCAATCCGAGCGGTTCGCCGAGCAGGGCTGCCCATTGATGTTCCCGGCGCCGGGGGTCATTGCTATACCAGATCTGGCGCAGATTGGTGGCGGCGCGTAAATAGTCGATATGCCAGCGGGGGCGCAGACTGATCCGCCGATGGTGAGCGCAACGCGCAGCCACCCCACCGGGGCCGAAGGCGCTGCCGACGTAGAGATACCAACCGCGGACGAAATCGCACAGCCCCAGACGACCTACCTGGATCTGTTGGCGCCTGGGATTGTGCAACAGCAACACATAGGTTCCGGGGAACTTTGCCTGGGCAAGTCCCGAGCGTGAGACCCTGCCAGTCGGCTTGGGGGAGATCCCGATGACCGCTCTCAGCCGTGAGATCGCTCAATGACCACTCTTATCCGCCATGTGGGACAGATAGAGAGCAAGCCCGAGCAGTGCAATTCCCCCGGCAAATTGCAGCAGGTCCAGCGGCGTCGAGAACTCCATACTGAGGGCGAACTCGAAATATCGCACCACCAGGATCATCATCACCACCTTGGCAAGGCGGCTCTTCAGGTCATCCAGGCTGGTGATCATCAGGACGTTTGAAGCACTGTCAGAACCCTCGGCTTGATCGATCTTGCTGATGAACAGCTCATACAGGCCAAGTGAAAAGATCAGCAGCACCGTCGCCAACAGATAGCCATCGACAATCTCCACCACATGGGTCACCGTGGTTGAACGCAGCGCCACCCGCTCCTCACCCGTCAGGGCCGGCGAGGCATAGTGACCTAAATGGCTGATCATATAGAAGGCATCCACAGAGGCCATATAGAACATGGCAACGGCTGCCGCCAGGCTGGCAACCACAGCGGCGAGGACAATCAGCCGGCTGTTCCAGAGTAGTTTTTCAAATATCGCTTCCACAACATCTATTCTCGTTATTCAAGGTGAGGCAATCATATCAGAGAAGACCAAACTGAGACCTGACAACCGGGTTACCGTTGACGCCAGGGTGTTAAAGCGTACCGATAGCCATTATCATCAGCCCCTTTTTTGCAGGACCATGACTATGCCATCTTTTCTGCCGGGTCAACGCTGGATCAGTGACACGGAATCGGAACTCGGTCTGGGGGTGATTACCGGCTGTGAAGGCCGCCGGGTCACCATCCACTTCCCGGCCATCGACGAGAGCCGGGTCTACGCCATCGAGGGAGCCCCTCTGACCCGGGTGGCGTTCACCGCCGGTGACCAGATCGAGAGTCGTGAAGGCTGGCAGATGAGTGTCCGTCAGACCCTGCTCAATGACGGCCTGATCACCTACCTGGGTGATCGGTCCGATGGCAGTCAGGTGCGCCTTGAAGAGCTGGAGTTGAGTGACACCCTGCGCATCGACCAACCCAAACAACGGCTGCTCACCGGTCAGATTGATCCCCCCCACTGGTTCAACCTGCGTCAGCTGACCCTCAGCCACCTGGGGAAACAGCAGCATTCCTCTCTGCTCGGCCTGACCGGCCCGCGCATCGATCTGATCCCTCATCAGCTCTATATCGCCCATGAAGTGGCCGGACGACCCGCGCCCAGGGTGCTGCTGGCTGACGAAGTGGGCCTGGGAAAAACCATCGAGGCCTGCCTGATCCTCCACCAGCAACTGCTGACCGGACGGGCCAGCCGGGTATTAATCCTGGTGCCGGATCCACTGGTCCATCAGTGGCTGGTTGAGCTGTTGCGACGCTTCAATCTGAAATTCCGCATCCTCGATGAAGAGACCTGCCAGGCCATTCAGGACTCGGGGCAGGCGGACAACCCGTTCCATGCGGAACAGCTGGTGCTCTGCAGTCTGAATCTTTTTCACCACAATCCAGCCCGCCTCAGCCAGGCACTGGATGGGGAGTGGGATCTGCTGATTGTCGATGAGGCACACCATCTGACCTGGTCGGAAGAGGACCCCAGTGCGGAGTATCTGCTGGTCGAAGCCCTCTCATTGCGCACTCCCGGGGTACTGCTGCTGACCGCCACCCCGGAACAGCTCGGTCAGGCCGGCCATTTTGCCCGCTTGCGCCTGCTCGACCCGGATCGCTACTACGATCTGCAGAGTTTCCTCCAGGAAGAGCAGCACTATCAGCCGGTCGCGGAAGCCGTGGAGCATCTGTTGCGGGAGGAGCCGCTACCCGAGAAAGCCACTCAGGCGCTGCTGAACAAACTGGATGAGTCCGAAAGCGCTCCGCTGCTGAGTCTGCTCAATGATCCGACCCGGGATCCGGCTGAACGAAACGATGCGCGAGAGAACCTGATCAACAACCTGCTCGATCGACATGGGACCGGACGGGTACTGTTCCGCAACACCCGCGCTCGTATCAGCGGCTTTCCAGCCAGAGCGTTGATCGCCTACCCGCTGCCGATGCCGGAGGGCTATGGGGACGCACTGCAGCAGAGCGGTATCCCTTCAGCCAACCTGCGACTTACCCCGGAACGACTCTACAGTGAGCAGGGCCACCCTGAGTGGTGGCAGGTGGACCCCAGGGTTTCCTGGCTGATCGAGCTGCTGCGCAAGCAGGCCGACGACAAGTTTCTATTGATCTGCAGCCACGATAAGACCGCCGTGGAGTTGCAGCAGGCGGTTCGCAACCTGTCCGGCATCTCCGCCGGGGTATTCCATCAGGACATGACGATTGTGGAGCGAGACCGGGCAGCCGCCTGGTTTGCCGATCCACAAGGAGCCCGCCTCCTGATCTGTTCGGAAATCGGCAGTGAAGGACGCAATTTTCAGTTTGCCCACCACCTGATTCTGTTCGATCTGCCGGCAGATCCCGATCTGCTGGAACAACGCATCGGCCGTCTCGACCGAATCGGCCAGCAACAGACCGTCACCATCCATCAGCCCTATATGGACCCTGGCCCCCAGTCGGTGATGCTGCACTGGTATCGGGATGGCCTGGACGCCTTTCGCCAGCATGTGCCCGGCGCTCAACAGATCAGCGAGCAACTTGGTGGCGAACTCTGGCAACTGATCGAAGAGGAGCAGGAGCCAGCCGTTCTGGCGGATCTGATTGAACGTACCCGTGAGTTGAAACAGCAGATACAGCTGCGCCTGCAGCAGGGGCGGGACCACCTGCTTGAGCTTGGCGCCTGTCGGCAGCCCATTGCCAGCCAGCTGGTAGAACAGCTGGCAGAACAGGACGACTCGCAACAGCTGCCAGACTATCTCCAACAGCTGTTTGACTGTTACAACATCGAAACGGAAGAGCTGGGCGAGGCGGGTCTGATCCTGCGTCCCGGCGAACAGGTGATCGCCGGTTCACTACCCGGTCTGCCGGCCGATGGCCTGACCGCCACCTACAGTCGGCGTGACGCCCTGAGCCACGAAGAGCGACACTTTCTTACCTGGGAACACCCACTGGTGCGTAACGCCATGGATCAGGTAATTGGTATCCAGACCGGTAACAGCACGGCAATGGCCTGCAAGCACCCGAAACTCAGCAAAGGACAGCTGCTGCTGGAGTGCCTGTTTGTGGTGGAGTGTCCGGCGCCCAGAAAACTCCAGGTAGGCCGCTTTCTGCCAACCACCTTAAGCCGCATCCTGATCGACGCCAAAGGCCGGCGACTCGACCACCTGGCGGACTGCGACTCGCTGCTCGAGCATGCCGAGGAGCTGGATCGCAAAGCCCTACTACCGGTGATCAACAGTTATCGGTCACAGTTGCGTTCGCTGGTCGCAGCAGCGGAAGAGGCCGCAGCCAATCTGGTGGATGAGCAGGTTAAACAGTCAGCGGCGAAAATGATGAAATACTACACAACCGAGATTCAGCGCATGCAGGCCCTGAAAAAACACAACCCTGCGGTGCGTAGTGAAGAGATCGAAATGCTTCAGCAGCAGGGGATGGCGCTACACCAGCAGCTGCAATCCACCCGTCTGCGCCTGGACGCCGTTCGACTGGTGGTTACGCTCTAGGGCCTGTTAACACTGATCCAATACGCCCTGTTGTGCTTGAAAGTGAACTATTCGGCGGCCGGAGTGGCATCCAGCAGGCGTTTGATCGGGAAGGGCCGGCAAACCCCATACCCCTGCACATAGTCGACCCCGATCGCCTCGAGTCGCTGCAGAATCTCCTCGGTTTCGACAAACTCGGCGATGGTCTCCAGCCCCATGATGTGGCCGATGCGATTGATCGCCTCGACCATCGATTCGTCGATCGCATTCTCAAGCATGTCATGAACGAACGCGCCGTCGATTTTCAGATACTCCACCGGCAGATGTTTGAGATAGCCGAAGGAGGAGAGGCCACTGCCAAAATCGTCCAGGGCGAATTCACAACCATAGCGCTGCAGGGTGCGCATGAAATGCTCAGCCGAGGTGAGATTGGAGATGGCGGCAGTCTCGGTGACTTCGAAACAGAGCATGCCTGCAGGGATATCCCGCTCCCTGATGGTCAGCAGTATCCACTGCAGAAACTCATCATCAACGACTGAATGGCCGGAGAGATTGACGAAAAAGCGTCGTCCTGCATTCAGACAGGAGTCCCGATTATGGGTAATGAAACGGGCCACCTGGTCCACGACCCAGTGATCCACCGCCGGCATCAGACCAAACCGTTCCGCAGCCGGAATGAAGGCGCCAGGCGGGATCAGGTTTTCATCCTCATCGAGCAAGCGGATCAGCACCTCCACATGCTCTTGCACCCCATCTTCATCATTGAGGGATGTAATCGGTTGCACAAAGAGTGTAAAGCGGTCCTCTTCCAGGGCGGTTCGAATGCGGGTCACCCACTGGGTCTCACCATGACGCTTGGCTGCGGAGCTGTCCACCGAATCGTAGATGTGGATTTTGTTTCGCCCCTCCTCTTTTGCCGTGAGGCAGGCAATATCCGCGTGTCCAAGAATCTGCTCCACGCTCTCGCTATGTCTGTCGATCGGCACCATGCCGATGCTGAGACTCTGGGAGAAGGTCTTGCCCTCCCAGGCAAAGCGGAACGCCTGGACCTCCTGGCGGATCGTCTCGGCAATGCGTTCCGCCACTTCCAGTGTGCACTGACTGAGCAGAATCCCGAACTCATCCCCACCCAGGCGGGCAATCAAATCGCTGGTGCGAATTGAACGTTTGATCAAGGCGGCGAGCTGCCTCAACAATTCATCACCTGCCGCGTAACCGCAGTTGTCGTTGACGATGATAAAGCGGTCGATATCCAGAAAGAGCAGACAGTGCTGCTCATCTTCAAATTGGGTCTCATCCAGCAGCAGTGAGAGTCGACGGTCGAACTCAACCCGATTGTAGAGTCGGGTGACCGGATCATGGGTCGACTGCCAATTCAGTTGGGCCGCCAACTTGCGGGACTGGCTGGTATCCTTGAAAACCAGCACAAACCCTTCCAGTTGACCATCATCCCCCTTCAGGCGGGTGATCGTCTGTTGGATGGGGATCGTCAATCCCTCACGATGAACCAGTACCAGCTGCCGACTGTCATCGGCAAGAATCTGCTCGAGGGTCAACAGCGGAGCCGACTGAGTCATCTCATCATAGACCTGATAGACCTCAGCCAGAGGACGGCCGGATATACGTTGACTCTGGAAACCGGTCATACTCTCAGCGGCCAGATTGACAAACTCCACCATTCCTTCGGCATTAACCAGAATGACGGCATCCTCTACCGAGGAGAGTATCGCCCGGGTGCGATGTTCAGTGAGTCCAAGACCTGACAAGCTGGGCGCTTTCTGTTCGGCTGCCAGCTCATTGATCTGCACCAGACAGAATCCCGGATGCATCACCATGGGCCGCACACTGACCCTTAAAAATTGACCGTTCTCGAGACTGAAAAGATGACGCGACAGTTGCGTCTGTTTTTTGCTGGCCTCCACTCCCTGCTTTTGCGACAGGGCGATTGCCAGATGGACCATGCTATCGAATCTCGGTCCCGCCAGCGCCGGAATCAGGGATTCGATGGTTGCGTGTTCTGAGAACTGCGGCAGGTTGCCCAGATAATCGGCCAGCCAGGGATTCCAGATCAGCGCCCGCTTATTGCGGTCAACCAGACAGAGCCCCACATCGCAGGCATCGATCACTTCCCGCAGATGCAATATTTCATCTTCGGTAAGCCCGGACCATGGATCAGTCGCCGCTGAGACCTTTCCCCGCACAATAAATACCCTAAAATTGCCCCAAGATAGTGATTATGAGCATCCCGGCCATTCAATGGTCTGTCTGCTGAACACCCAATCCTTTCTTCCATGATGACAGCTGTAATGAGCCGCTCATCCACCTTGGATAACATTAGGTCTACAAATAATTTTAGTGCATGTGCGATCCAGCTTGCTCAGCACCGACATTACCCTGGCGACAGAAGAGCTACCACTCAGACACAAGCAAACTGCCTGTCGGCAATCCAACTGCGGAAATTTAATAAATATCCTAGCGGCCAGGTAGATAATAGTTCGGCGATCTGCGAAAGAACTTTAGCAATCCGTCTGATTTAAAGGAATTTTACAAACAAGTCACGCTAGAAGAGCGTTTCAAAAACTGTCGATCTCGTTCTGGGTTAGCACTCTGTAATCTCCAGCTGAGAGACACTCGTCCAGAGTCAGGGGGCCGATGGCTTGACGATGCAGTCCAACCACCCGATTACCCACGGCGGCAAACATCCTTTTGACCTGGTGATAGCGACCTTCGGTGATGGTCAGCGTCAACTGGGTTTCGCCCAACTGATGCAATTCCGCAGGACGGGTCGGCTTGTTCTCATTACGCAGTGAAACCCCTTGGCGAAGGGTTGCTGCCTGAGCTTCCTGCAACGGATACTTCAACGTCACCAGATAGGTTTTGCCGCAGCTTCTGCCCGGAGAAGTAATACGGTGTGACCACTGACCGTCATCAGTGACCAACACCAGTCCGGTGGCATCGATATCGAGTCGTCCCGCGATATGCAGCGTCTTCGGTCGGCTCAGACCCAACAGCTCAAGAATGGTTCGATGGCTGGGGTCCCGTGTGGCACAGACCACACCCGCCGGTTTGTTGACCATGTAGTAGCGGGGCATAGGTCTGTCCAGCAGTCGCTCATCCAAGTGGATCTGCGCACGGCTGTCGACCTGATGGGCCGGCTGGGCGATCGCCAAGCCATCGACACTCACCCGCCCGGCACGGATCATTTGGCGTGATTCCGAGCGACTCAGTTCAGTGACCTGACTGAGATACCGGTCCAGCCTCATAATGCTTTGTAGAGCTTACTCCCCTGCTTTTTGAACTCCACGGCTTTCTCTTCCATGCCTTGTTGCAACGCATCGCCGTCACTCATCCCGTGGGTCTTGGCATACTCCCGCACATCCTGGGTGATCTTCATGGAGCAGAAGTGGGGCCCGCACATGGAACAGAAATGGGCGACTTTGTGGGCCTGATGAGGCAGCGTCTCATCGTGGAACTCGATCGCCCGCTGGGGATCGAGACTGAGCGCGAACTGATCCTCCCAACGGAATTCGAAGCGCGCCTTGGACATGGCATTGTCCTGCAACTGGGCGCCAGGAAATCCTTTCGCCAGATCGGCGGCATGAGCGGCAACCTTATAGGTAATGATGCCTTCACGAACATCCTCTTTATTCGGCAGGCCAAGGTGCTCCTTGGGGGTTACATAACAGAGCATGGCCGTGCCGTACCAACCGATCTGCGCCGCGCCAATACCGGAACTGAAGTGGTCATAGCCCGGGGAGATATCGGTCACCAACGGGCCCAGGGTGTAGAAAGGCGCCTCGAAACAGTCCTCCAGCTCCTTCTCCATATTCTCTTTGATCATCTGCATCGGCACATGACCCGGCCCTTCGATCATCACCTGAACGTCGTGTTCCCAGGCCACCTTGGTCAATTCACCCAGGGTCTCCAACTCACTGAACTGGGCCGCATCGTTGGCATCCGCCAGCGATCCGGGACGTAAGCCGTCACCCAGAGAGAAGGCCACATCGTAGGCCTTCATGATCTCGCAGATCTCCTCGAAATGGGTGTAGAGGAAGTTCTCCTGATGGTGCGCCAGACACCACTTCGCAAGAATGGAGCCGCCACGGGAGACGATGCCGGTAACCCGCTCCGCCGTCAGAGGCACATAGCGCAACAGCACACCGGCATGGATGGTGAAATAGTCCACCCCCTGCTCGGCCTGTTCGATCAGGGTGTCGCGCATGATCTCCCAGCTGAGCTCCTCCGCCTTGCCATCGACCTTTTCCAGGGCCTGGTAGATGGGCACGGTACCGATCGGCATCGGCGCATTGCGCAGGATCCACTCCCGGGTCTCATGGATATTGTTGCCGGTCGAGAGATCCATCAGGGTATCGCCACCCCAGCGGGCGGACCAGGCCATCTTCTCCACCTCCTCACCGATCGAAGAGGTGATCGCACTGTTGCCGATGTTGGTGTTGATCTTGACCCTGAAATTCCGCCCGATGATCATCGGTTCCAATTCCGGATGGTTGATATTGGCTGGGATGATCGCCCGGCCGGCGGCCAGCTCGGAGCGAACAAACTCCGCGCTGATCTCATCGGGTATGTTGGCGCCAAAACCCTCACCGGCATGCTGGCGCAGCAGCTTGGCGTAGCGGGGATCCTCGCGCAGCTCCTGCAGACGGCAGTTTTCCCGGATCGCCACAAACTCCATCTCCGGGGTGATGATGCCCTGGCAGGCATAGTGCATCTGGGTCACATTAGCGCCTGCTTTGGCGCGACGTGGCGCACGGATATGTTCGAAGCGCAATTGGGCAAGCTCCGGATCGTTCTGACGGCTCTGGCCATATTCGGATGTTGGACCATCGAGCCGTTGCGTATCCGCCCGCGCCTCGATCCAGGGGGTACGCAGATCGGGCATCCCCTGCATCAAATCGATTGTTTGCTGAGGATCGGTAAACGGGCCAGAGGTATCATAGATCGGGATCGGCGGATTCTCTTCGGCGCCGAAGCTGGCCGAGGTGGCCTCCTGCTCGACCTCCCGCATAGGCACCCGGATATCCGGCGTCGAACCCTCCACATAGATCTTGCGTGAATTGTAAAAGGGACGGGTAACCTCCTCTGAAAGCGTGGCGGTCTTTTTGATGAAATCTTCTGGAATGGCGCTCATGGTGGAAACCTCGTTTTGGCAGAGAGCGCGAACACCCCAGTGGGCTTCACAGCTTCCCTCCGCCGGTATGATCCGGATCAGGTATTTAAGGGTCTATCTCAGCCCGTGAACACACCACAGGACACCCCTAGCCTTTGATTCGCAGGAGTATAACCTGAAACGGTCCGCTTCGCGCGACTGCACAAGCTGATTCAATCTGAGGATTGGAGTGGCTTCGGCCTGGCGATCGCTTCCCGCATAAAAAGAGAAAATCACCAAAAACCTTTCTGCACAACCACTTAGGCCTATTTAAATACTAATTTAAGGGATTATTGAGAATAACCCTGACCCATATAATTCAAGGATTTATTTCCATAAACCGTTGATTAGGCAGGGTCACCCACGCAACAAGCTACCCAGCTGGAAATCTTGCCCAAGCGGTTTAAAAAACGTAGGCTAATGCCTCTGCCAGACTAAACCATAAAAAAATTCAGGATATTTCGCATGATGGCAAGCCAGTTTGAAAAAGCCCGATTCAACATGGTGGAACAGCAGGTTCGCCCATGGGACGTGATCGATCCAAGAGTCTTGAGACTCATGGAGACTCTGCCGAGGGAGGCCTTTGTTCCGGACACCTACCAGGATCTCGCCTATGCGGATATCGAGATTCCCATCGGCCAGGGACAGAGCATGATGTTCCCACGAATCGAAGGCCGGCTGATGCAGGCACTCGACCTGCAACCCGAGGATAGAGTCCTGGAGGTAGGCACCGGTAGTGGCTACCTGACAGCCTGCCTGGCAAACCTGGCAAAAAAGGTGGTCAGTATCGATATCCATCCTGAGTTCACAGATGCCGCAACGGCCAAGCTTGAACAACAGGGTCTGCACAACGTGACATTGCTGAGAGGCGATGCACTGGCGAACCCAACCCAGGGAAGCCCATTCAATGCGATTGCGGTAACCGGATCCCTACCCACCAGCCAGCAGGCGGAGATATTTCGCCAACAGCTGGCCATAGGTGGACGGATGTTCGTCATCATTGGCCAGGCCCCGGTAATGACCTGCCAACTGATCACACGACACGATGAGAAGATATTCCAGGAAGAGAGCATTTTCGAAACCGAGGTCTCTCCACTGGAGAACGCACCGGCACCGGTTGAGTTCAATTTCTAGGCCACCGCTGTTGCGGCACTATCCTGGGCTTGCAGCAACACGATAAGGATAAAAAACGACTGATTGAAGTTTGCTTTCCGGGCCAGATATGACCCGGCACCATAGATAAAAATAGTAATTCAGCTGCAGATGGATGTACTGCAGTGACAACAACGCCGATTGGAATCGGCCATAGATTATTATGAAGAGCAGAGGGAGATCATGAGTATTAACAAAAGCACACTACCGCTGACCCACGCAGCAACCAGTCAATTATTGATCGTCAATGCCCAGGAGAGGCTGACCAAAGCGATGCCGGAACAGGACCTGCAAAAGATGGTCCCAAGCGTCATCCAATTGAGTAAGGCCGCCAGTCTACTGGACATTCCGATCACCCTGTCAGAGCACTATGGACAGGGCTTGGGCAATACCCTGTCAGAAATCACAGAACACCTGCCCCCCCACACCAAAGCCAAGGACAAGCTGACCTTCTCCTGTTGCACCGCACCGGGGTTTGAAGAAGAGTTGGCCGAACACGGTTCGCGAAAGCAGATCGTGATGGTCGGCCTGGAAGCCCACATCTGCATTCTGCAGACTGCCGCCGGGCTGCAACAATGGGGATATCAGGTATTTGTGGTGGAAGACGCCATCGCCTCCCGCAAAGCCATGCACCGGGAAAACTCACTCATGCGGATGCGTCGCGGCGGCATCAATATCACCAACATGGAGTCTGTCATCTTTGAGTGGATGGGCGATGCCAGCCACCCGAAATTCAAAGAGATTTCCCAGCTGATCCGCTGAAACAATCAACCCGGGTGATCTGCAAATTCAAAAGTCCAAGTGGTAGTTATTCCCACCCAACACTTTGGGAATAACTACCCTGGTCTCAAAATCCTCCGGAAAACTGCTCTCCCACCCGTAAACACACCATATTCAATCACCCAATCGGAGATGAGCATGCAAAAGACATGCGATATGAATAAAGCAAATTAAAGGGATTTAACTAAACGTCGATATATTCAATTGCAGTATTCCAGCCCTTCCAGGCTGACTCCCGCTCTGGAAAACGGATTTTGATCACTAGCCGGATATGAGCTTCAGCAGAGCAATCTAATTGCTTCTTTTATTACAAAACTCGCTGGGATCAGAATAATGTCATTCCTGAATAATCTCTCGATCAAATTACGTCTCTCACTCCTGGTTGGTATTTTACTGCTTAATACCATATTCATCGGCCTGCTTGGACTGCGTGGCATGCAGCAGGCTGACCATGCCATCGACGAGCTTTATAACGTTGAGATGGCCCATATGGTTGATCTCTCGACGGTGATTGAGAAGCTGGAAGACAGCCGGGCGCAGATACTGCTGGCGCTTCAGCACGATCCAGGCTCAGCCTTTGCTGCAATGCATGACCATAAACTGGATAAGCATATCCATCAGATCGAAGAGAACATCAAGATCATCGACAACCGCTGGGAGGAGTTCACCAAATCCCAACTGGACAGTGAGGAGCAGCGACTGGTCGAGATATTCAGCAAAGACCTCAAACATTTGGAACATGATGGATTGATTCCAGTCGACAAGTTGCTGGTGGATGGTCAATTCTATGAGGCTAACCAACTGTTGCTCACTCTCATCAATCCGGTACTGCAGAAGATCCAGGAGACCACCGCCGAGCTGTTGAAGATCCAAGAGAACAAGGCTGCCCATGCCTTCGAGGAGACCCACGCCGCCTATAAAAGCATGCTCTCCCTTGTGATCGGCAGCCTGGTGGTTGGGGCTCTGTTCGGTATCCTGCTGGCCTATCTGATCATCAGTGAAATCAGCAAAGGTGTCAGCCAGATTGAAAACACCGCCCATCAGCTCGCAGACGGCCAACTGCTCACCCGGGTCGACTACAACAGTAAGGACGAAATCGGTCATATCGCCTCGGCCTTCAATCGTATGGCGCAACAGTTTCACGATGCAATAAACCAGGTCAAAGACTCTGTGGTCCAACTCGCCTCGGCCGCAGAAGAGACTTCAGTGGTCACCCACCAGACCACCGCCGGTATCAATCAGCAATTGAACGAGACCAGCCAGGTAGCTACGGCAATGAATCAGATGAGCACCACGGTTCAGGAAGTGGCCAGAAATGCCGTCGATGCCGCTAACGCAGCCCGGGAAGCGGATACCACATTCATCGAGGGTAAGCGGGTCATCGATCAGGTCATCGAGGGGATCAACGGCCTGGCCAATGAAGTGGAGCAGGCTGCAGCGGTCATCCAGGAGCTTGAAACTGAGAGCCGCAATATCGGCTCGGTTCTGGATGTAATCAAAAGCATTGCGGAACAGACCAATCTGCTGGCCCTGAATGCCGCAATCGAGGCGGCCCGCGCCGGTGAGCAGGGTCGTGGATTCGCAGTGGTTGCCGATGAAGTTCGTACCCTGGCTGGACGTACCCAGGATTCGACCCAGGAGATCGAGGAGATGATCAGCAAACTTCAGGAGGGTACCGACAATGCGGTAAAGGTGATGGCGCGGGGCAATGAGATGACCCGATCCGGGGTTGAGCAGGCCGCCACAGCCGGCCAGGCTCTGGAGAAGATCAACACCGCCATGAGCGAAATTACCGAGATGAATACTCAGATCGCCAATGCAGCGGAAGAGCAGAGCTCGGTTACCGAAGAGATCAATCGCAGTATTGTCAGTATCAATGAAGTCTCGGAACAGTCCGCCACCGGGGCTCAACAGACCACACAGGCCAGTGCGGATGTAGCAAAACTGGCAGAACAACTGAAATCCCTTGTGGAGCGCTTCAAAGTCTAGCGCCAATCTGAAATCTGGCCGGTTCTACACCGGTCAGATTGCCACCCCCGGCAATCCCACCTAAAAACCCTTCCCAGATGGGCTGTAGCCACTAAACTCGGTTGACCACCCGCAGCCTCCGACAGGCCGCAATCAATGCGGCGCAATCCCGTAAAATCAGAAAAAAATAACAAAGTGTCGACATATTTGAATTTATTGTCTATAAAATAGGGACGATAAAGCTATTATTACTAAAATATGTCGACACATAATCGGCAACTAGCAACCAGAGGAACCAGAGAAATGTCCAAATATGCTGAGATCTACAACCACTCCTTGGATGACCCACAGGCCTTTTGGGGCGATGTTGCGCAGGGACTGCATTGGGACAAACCCTGGGATCAGGTCTTGGATGAATCCGCCCAACCCTCGCCACGCTGGTTCGTCGGCGGGCAGCTCAACACCTGCTTCAATGCTCTGGATCGACACATCGAGGCCGGTAACGGGGATCGCCTGGCGCTGATCTACGACAGCCCGGTAACCGACAGCAAACGAAGCTACACCTATACGGAACTGCGGGATGAGGTCGCCGGACTTGCCGGAGCGCTGACCGCCCAGGGCGTCACCAAAGGTGACCGGGTGATCGTCTACATGCCGATGATTCCTGAAGCGGCCATCTCGATGCTGGCCTGCGCCCGAATCGGCGCAATCCACTCGGTGGTTTTCGGCGGTTTCGCCGCAAAAGAGCTGGCAACCCGGATCGATGACTCAAAACCGAAGATGGTGCTCTCCGCCTCCTGTGGCATCGAACCGAGCCGGGTCGTGGCCTACAAGCCGCTGCTGGATGAGGCGATCGAACTCTCCACCCACAAACCCCAGAGCTGCATCATCAAACAGCGCCCCCAGCTGGCAGCAGAGATGATCGACGGCCGGGATCTGGACTGGGATCAGGCGATGAACGAATCAGCCGCAGCCGACTGTGTTCCGGTGGAGGCGACCGATCCCCTCTACATTCTTTATACATCCGGCACCACCGGCCAACCGAAAGGGGTGGTCAGGGACAATGGCGGCCATGCCGCGGCACTGCTCTGGTCGATGAAAAACATCTACAACGTGGAGCCGGGGGATGTCTATTGGGCCGCCTCCGATGTCGGCTGGGTGGTGGGCCACAGCTACATCGTCTACGGCCCGCTGCTGGCCGGCTGCACGACGGTGATCTATGAAGGCAAACCGGTCGGCACACCCGATCCAGGCGCCTTCTGGCGGGTGATCAGCGAATATCAGGTGAAAGTCCTGTTTACCGCCCCGACTGCCTTTCGCGCGATCAAGAAAGAGGATCCCCAGGGCGCCTACATGTCCAAGTATGACCTCAGTTGCATGGAGACCCTCTATCTGGCCGGTGAGCGCTGCGACCCCGACACCCTCCACTGGGCGGAGACGATGCTCGAAAAACCGGTCATCGACCATTGGTGGCAGACCGAGACCGGCTGGGCCATCGCGGCCAATCCAATGGGTATTGAGCCGATGCCGGTGAAGGCCGGTTCACCAACCGTCGCCATGGTTGGCTATGACGTTAGAATCCTCGACGAGCAGGGTAACGAAAAACCGCATGGCGAGATGGGTGACATCGTCATCAAACAGCCTCTGCCCCCCGCCTGCCTGCCCACCCTGTGGAACAACGAGACACGTTTTGTCGACTCCTATCTGCGCGCCTACTCCGGCTACTACCTGACCGGGGATGCAGGCTACAAGGACGAAGATGGCTATCTGTGGATCATGAGCCGTACCGACGATGTGATCAATGTCGCTGGCCACCGCCTCTCCACCGGTCAGATGGAAGAGGTCCTGGCTGGTCATGCAGATGTGGCCGAGTGTGCCGTGATCGGTGTTGCCGATGCCCTCAAGGGGCAGTTGCCACTGGGTCTGGTGGTGCTAAAAAGCGGTGTCGACCGTCCTGCCGAAGAGCTTGGTGCGGAGCTGGTCAAACTGGTGCGCAACCAGATCGGGCCGGTTGCCGCCTTCAAACACATCTCGATCGTCAAACGGCTGCCGAAGACCCGCTCCGGCAAGATCCTGCGCGGCACCATGGTGAAGATCGCCGATGGAACTGAATGGAACATGCCGGCCACCATCGACGACCCGGCCATTCTCGATGAAATATCCACCTCCCTGCAGCAAATGGGATACGGCAAATAGTCCGGGCGGGAACTGTGAAAGCGGAGCCTTTCCAGTTCCCAACAAGGAATTTAATGACTATTTTACACAAAAGTGTCGACACTTTTAGAAATTTAGGCTATAAAATAACCCATACATCACGGATAAAGACTAATTATGTCGACAGATCAGGATCCTGACATGCAAAACCAAACAACGGCAACTCCCCTTGGCACTGCCAATATCCCACTTACAGAGCGCCTCTTTGATGCTCTGCAGCGGGCTATCGTCGAGGGAGAGATTCCCCAGGGTAGCAAGATCAGTGAACCGGAACTGGCCCGTCAACACGGAGTGAGCCGAGGTTCCCTGCGGGAGGCGATGGCCCGCTTGGAGGCGCGCAAACTGGTCGAGCGAAAACCGAATCTGGGGGCCCGAGTGGTCACCCTCTCCTACGAGCAGCTGATCGAGATTTTTCAACTGCGTGAGGCGCTGGAGGGAATGGCGGCCAGACTGGCGGCGCAGAACATGTCCGAGATGGAGATCGAAGAGCTGCAAAGTCTGCTGAATCAGCATGGCGAGCAGATTGCCGAACAGCACGGCCAGGCCTACTTCCAGAAGCAGGGCGATCTCGATTTCCACTATCGCATAGTTCAGGGCAGCAAGAACAATCAGTTGATCGAACTGCTGTGCAACGACCTCTATCATCTGCTGCGCATGTACCGCTATCAGTTCGGCATGCGCAGCAAAAGATCCCAGCAGGCCTATGAGGAGCATCAGTACCTGATCAACGCCATCTCCGCACGGGATCCAGAGATGGCTGAACTGCTGATGCGACAGCACATCCGTTCCTCCCGCAGGAATGTGGAGGCGGTGTTTCTGGAGAAGCTATGAGAGCGAGCTTTGAGGTTTGAATCGATGTTTTTTGAGCCCCCTCTCCCTGGCCCTCTCCCTCAAGGGGAGAGGGGATTCATTAAACAGGTGCAGGCGTGAACTGGCAGTCTGATTACCACCCGACTAACTGTCATGGATGCATGCAATTGAGAATATCCCCTCGCGGAAGAGGGAATGCATCGAGCAAGATCAGGAGTGTGAGAGAGTCTGTCGACTGCCCAACAAGCAGTTATCGATGCTCTCAATTAAGAGCGTCCCCTCTGCCCTCGCGGAAGTGGGAATGCATCGAGCAAGATCAGGAGTGTGAGAGAGTCTGTCGACTGCCCAACAAGCAGTCATCGATGCTCTCAGTTAAGAGCACCCCCTCTGCCCTCGCGGAAGAGGGTATGCATCGAGCATGGTTAGGAGTGTGAGAGAGTCTGTCGACTGCCCAACAAGCAGATATCGATGCTCTCAATTAAGAGCATCCCCTCTGCCCTCGCGGAAGAGGGAGTGCATCGAGCAAGATTAGGAGTGTGAGAGAGTCTGTCGACTGCCCAACAAGCAGATATCGATGCTCTCAATTAAGAGCATCCCCTCTGCCCTCGCGGAAGTGGGAATGCATCGAGCAAGATCAGGAGTGTGAGAGAGTCTGTCGACTGCCCAACAAGCAGTTATCGATGCTCTCAATTAAGAACGCCCCCTCTCCCCTCGCGGGAGAGGGACAGGGAGAGGGGGGAATAAAACGGCCTGCGCAAAGCGCACACCAAAACTCATAACCGAGTCTAATTTTTTAGAGGAAATGAAATGACCGACAACCAAACCCCCGGCGCCCGCTTCCGGGCCGCCATCGAACAGGAGAAACCGCTGCAGTGTGTGGGCGCCATCAACGCCTACCACGCACGCCTCGCCGAGGCTTCCGGTTACCGCTCCCTCTACATCTCCGGTGGTGGTGTCGCAGCCGGATCCTGTGGCATTCCCGATCTGGGCATCACCACGCTGGAGGACGTACTGACCGACCTGCGACGCATCACCGACGTCACTGAACTGCCGGTGCTGGTGGATATCGACACCGGCTGGGGCGGCGCCTTCAATATCGCCCGCACCATCCGCAACATGAACAAATCCGGCGCCGCCGCGGTACATCTGGAGGATCAGGTTCAGCAGAAGCGCTGCGGCCACCGTCCCAACAAGGCGATCGTCTCGCAGACCGAAATGGTCGACCGCATCAAAGCCGCGGTGGATGCCAAACTGGATGACGACTTCGTGATCATGGCCCGCACCGACGCGCTGGCCGTGGAAGGCATGCAGTCTGCCATCGATCGGGCCTGCGCCTGTGTCGAAGCGGGCGCCGACATGATCTTTCCCGAGGCGATGACCGAGCTCGACCAATACCGGGAGTTTGTCAAAGCGGTGAAGGTGCCGGTACTGGCCAACATCACCGAATTCGGCTCCACGCCCCTGTTCACCGTAGATCAGCTTGCGAGTGCCGGCGTAAGCATTGCCCTCTACCCGCTGAGCGCCTTCCGCGCAGCTAACGCCGCCGCCCTGAACGTCTACCAGAGCTTACGCAAGAACGGCACCCAGCAGGGCGTGGTCGACACCATGCAGAGCCGCATGGATCTCTACGACTACCTGGGCTACCACGATTTCGAACAGAAACTGGACTCGCTGTTCGCTACTGAGGAGCGGGTTGAAAGTTGAAGAATTTTACCGCGAATGAACACCAATCACCGCAAAATGACGCAAATGAAATGACTTCGTTTTTAATTTCATTTGCCCTAATTGGCGGTGATTCGAGTCCATTTGTGGCTGAGACACAAAACAGTCAAACGACGCAGTACCAAATTACACACATCGCATCAGAGGAGGTTTCCCCATGAGCGACCCCAATCAAATCCTGCCCAAGGCGAAGAAGTCTGTCGCCCTCTCCGGTACCGCTGCCGGTAACACCGCGATCTGCACCGTCGGCCGCACCGGTAACGACCTGCACTACCGCGGCTACGACATCCTCGACTTTGCAGAGAAAGCGGAGTTCGAAGAGATTGCCTATCTGCTGATTCACGGCACCCTGCCCACCCCCTCGGAGCTGGCCGCCTACAAGACCAAGCTGAAGTCGATGCGCGGTCTGCCCCTGGCGGTAAAACAGGCGCTGGAGGCGATCCCCGCCTCGGCCCATCCGATGGATGTGATGCGTACCGCCTGTTCCGTGATGGGCAGCTGTGTGCCTGAGAAAGAGAGTCACCCCGCAGCCGAGGCGCGTCAGATCATCGACCGGTTGATGGCCAGCTTCGGCTCCGCCCTGCTCTACTGGTATCACTACGCCTTCAACGGCAAACGCATCGATGTGGAGACCGACGACGACTCCATCGGTGGTCACTTCCTCCATCTGCTGCACGGCGAGAAACCGTCAGAGTCCTGGGTGCGGGCAATGCACACCTCCCTGGTGCTCTATGCCGAGCATGAGTTCAACGCCTCCACCTTCACCGCACGGGTCGTGGCGGGCACCAACTCTGATATGTACTCCGCCATCACAGCGGCCATCGGCGCCCTGCGCGGCCCCAAACACGGCGGCGCCAACGAAGAGGCCTTCCGCATCCAGAGCCGCTACCACAGCGCCGATGAAGCGGAAGCGGATATCCGCGAGCGGGTCGGACGTAAGGAGATCGTGATCGGTTTCGGCCATCCGGTCTATACCGTGGGCGACCCACGCAACGAAGTGATCAAACGGGTCGCCAAGGATCTCTCGGAAGAGGCGGGCAACATGACCATGTTCAGTGTCGCCGATCGCCTGGAAGCGGTGATGTGGGAGATCAAGAAGATGTTCCCCAACCTGGACTGGTTCTCTGCGGTCTCCTACAACCAGATGGGTGTGCCCACCGACATGTTCACTCCGCTGTTTGTCATCTCCCGGGTCAGCGGCTGGGGCGCGCATGTGATCGAGCAGCGTGAAGACGGCAAAATCATCCGGCCTTCGGCCAACTACACCGGACCGGAAAACCGGGCCTGGGTGCCGATCGAAGAGCGAAGCTGATTTTCAGGTTTTGAGTTATGGGCGTGGTTTGCGGGGCCTTTTGATCCCCCTCTCCCTGTCCCTCTCCCGCGAGGGGAGAGGGGACGTTCTTAATAGAGAACATCCATAACTGTTTATCGGGTAGTGGAACAAACTGTCTGCTAACCCCTGCTCCTGCTCAATGCATCCCCTCTCCCCTCGCGGGAGAGGGCCAGGGAGAGGGGGGTCGCAAAGCGACAACAACACGACCAAGCCCCAGTAAAACTCATATCAGCCATCCAACTTGCCAATTCAGCGAACGAGAACGCCATGAATACCCAATTCAGAAAACGACTGCCCGAGACCGACCTGGACTACTTCGACACCCGCGAGGCAGTCGAGGCGATCCAACCCGGTGCCTACAGCAAACTCCCCTATACCTCCCGTGTGCTGGCGGAGCAGCTGGTGCGCCGCTGTGATCCCGAGCTGCTGACCGATGCCTTGAAACAGCTGATCGAACGCAAACGGGATCTGGATTTCCCCTGGTATCCGGCACGGGTGGTCTGTCACGACATCCTGGGGCAGACCGCGCTGGTCGACCTGGCGGGACTGCGCGATGCGATTGCCGACAAGGGTGGCGATCCGGCCAAGGTCAATCCGGTGGTGCCGACCCAGCTGATCGTCGACCACTCCCTGGCCGTGGAACATGCCGGCTTCGATCCGGAGGCGTTCGAGAAGAACCGGGCCATCGAAGACCGTCGCAACGAGGATCGCTTCCACTTCATCGAGTGGTGTAAGACCGCCTTCGACAATGTGGATGTCATACCCGCCGGCAACGGCATCATGCACCAGATCAATCTGGAGAAGATGTCGCCGGTGATCCAGGCCCGCGATGGTATCGCCTATCCGGACACCTGTGTCGGCACCGACAGCCATACCCCCCATGTGGATGCCCTCGGC
Organism: Candidatus Thiodiazotropha sp. AKAK2; assembly: GCF_058244685.1. Classification (NCBI taxonomy): domain Bacteria; kingdom Pseudomonadati; phylum Pseudomonadota; class Gammaproteobacteria; order Chromatiales; family Sedimenticolaceae; genus Candidatus Thiodiazotropha; species Candidatus Thiodiazotropha sp. AKAK2. The sequence continues at coordinate 86,785 of NZ_JBSYOP010000032.1, forward strand.
GTGATCGCCATCGGCGTCGGTGGTCTTGAAGCGGAGAACGTGATGCTGGGGCGCGCCTCGATGATGCGGCTGCCGGAGATCGTCGGCGTCAAACTCACCGGCCAGAGACAACCCGGTATCACCGCCACCGACATCGTGCTGGCATTGACCGAATTTCTGCGTCAGCAGCGGGTGGTCTCCGCCTATCTGGAGTTCTTCGGCGAAGGAGCCGAGAGCCTGACCATCGGTGACCGGGCCACCATCTCCAACATGACCCCGGAGTTCGGCGCCTCGGCCGGACTCTTCTACATCGATCAACAGACCATCGACTACCTGAAACTGACCGGCCGGGAGCCTGAGCAGGTCGCCCTGGTCGAGAACTATGCCAAGCAGACCGGCCTGTGGGCGGACGACCTGGCGGCTGCGGAGTATGAGCGGCTGCTCGAGTTCGACCTCTCCAGTGTGGAGCGCAACATGGCTGGCCCCTCCAACCCCCACCGCAGACTGCCCACCTCCGCCCTGGCGGAGCGGGGTATCGCCGGCGCCTGGGAAGAGAAGCCGGGTGAGATGCCCGACGGGGCGGTGATCATCGCTGCCATCACCAGCTGCACCAACACATCCAATCCCCGCAACGTGGTGGCCGCCGGCCTGCTGGCGCGCAAGGCCAACCAGCTGGGACTGATCCGCAAACCCTGGGTCAAATCCTCTTTTGCCCCCGGCTCCAAGGTAGCCAAACTCTATCTGCAGGAGGCGGGCCTGCTGGGCGAACTTGAGCAGCTCGGTTTCGGCATCGTCGCCTATGCCTGCACCACCTGTAACGGCATGAGCGGCGCTCTGGATCCAAAGATCCAGCAGGAGATCATCGAGCGGGATCTCTACGCCACCGCCGTGCTCTCGGGCAATCGCAATTTCGACGGCCGCATCCACCCCTATGCCAAGCAGGCGTTTCTCGCCTCGCCGCCGCTGGTGGTGGCCTATGCCATCGCCGGTACGGTTCGCTTCGATATCGAACAGGATCCTCTCGGCCATGACCAGGAAGGAAACCCGATCACCCTCAACGATGTCTGGCCCAGCGACGAGGAGATCGACGCCATCGTCAAGCAGTCGGTGAAGCCGGAGCAGTTCCAGCAGATCTACCAGCCCATGTTCGACCTGGGTGAGCGGGTGGCGGCAGAGAGCCCACTCTACGACTGGCGTGGAAAAAGCACCTACATCCGTCGTCCACCTTACTGGGAAGGCGCACTGGCCGGTGAGCGCAGCCTGCAGGGGATGCGTCCCCTGGCGGTTCTCGGTGACAACATCACCACCGATCACCTCTCCCCCTCCAACGCCATCCTCGCCAGCAGCGCTGCCGGTGAGTACCTGGCGAAGATGGGCCTGCCGGAGGAGGACTTCAACTCCTACGCTACCCACCGGGGGGACCATCTAACGGCCCAGCGGGCCACTTTTGCCAATCCCAAGCTGCTCAACGAAATGTGCCGGGATCAGGCAGGTGAGATCATTCAGGGCTCCCTGGCCAGACTGGAACCGGAAGGTGAGCAGATGCGCATGTGGGAAGCGATCGAGACCTATATGCAGCGCAATCAGCCGCTGATCATCGTGGCCGGTGCGGACTACGGACAGGGCTCCTCCCGGGACTGGGCCGCCAAGGGTGTGCGCCTGGCCGGGGTTGAAGCAATTCTGGCCGAGGGCTTTGAACGCATCCACCGCACCAATCTGGTAGGCATGGGTGTACTGCCGCTGGAGTTCATGCCCGGAGAGAACCGGCAGAGCTACGACATCGACGGCACCGAGACCTTCGACGTGATCGGCCAACCCACCCCCAGAGCGGAGCTGACGGTGGTGATGCACCGTCGCAACGGGGAGTCGGTGGAGATCCCGGTTACCTGCCGACTCGATACCGCGGAAGAGGTCTCTGTGTATGGTGCCGGTGGTGTTCTTCAGCGATTTGCCAATGACTTTTTGGAGGCTGAAGCGGGTTGATGACACCATCCGCCTCTCTAGCGGGGTTCACCCCCTCTCCCCCGGCCCCTCTCCCACGAGGGGAGAGGGGAGCTTTTGCATCAAGGAGGATGCTTATGAACAAACGGATTTTTGCAAAACGATTGCGTCAGAACATGACCGACGCGGAGAGAGTGTTATGGAAGCAATTAAGGGCCCATCGGCTGTCAGGTCAGAAGTTTCGACGACAACAGCCCATAGGACCTTATATCGTGGATTTCATCCACTTTGGTGAAAAGCTGATCATCGAGTGCGATGGCGGTCAGCACAATGAAAACAGAGCTGATCGCAAACGGGATGCCTGGCTCAATCAACAAGGCTTCAAAGTTCTGCGCTTCTGGAACCACGACATCCTCAACAACACCGAATCTGTCCTGACTGAAATCCTAGCCCTCTTACCCCCCTCTCCCCTCGCGGGAGAGGGGTCGGGGGAGAGGGGGAATCAAAAGGAACAGGAGTAACGCCCCATGCCATTTACCGAATCAATCCCCGCCAAAGGCAGCATGAACGAAACCAACAGAGGTGTTCATCCAAAGATGACCAACCCATCAAACAAGGTCACTACAGCCTAAACAAAACAGATTCAATCCTGACTGCCACCCCACCCTTTTACCCCCCTCTCCCCTCGCGGGAGAGGGGCCGGGGGAGAGGGGGAATCAACAGGAAAAGGAGTAACACCCATGCCATATACCGAATTAATCCCCGTCAAAGGCAATGCTGACGAAAACAACAGAGGCGTTCATCCAAAGATGACTAATCGATCAAACAAGGTCACTACAGCCTAAACAAAACAGATTCATTCCTGACTGGCACCCACCCTCTTACCCCCCTCTCCCCTCGCGGGAGAGGGGCCGGGGGAGAGGGGGGGAATCAGCGGGAATAAGGAGCAAAAACCCCATGCCCCACAAACCCCAAATCAAAATCCCCGCCACCTACATGCGCGGCGGCACCAGCAAAGGCGTCTTCTTCAACCTGACCGACCTGCCCGAAGCCGCCCAGCAACCGGGTGAAGCCCGCGACCAGCTGCTGCTCAGAGTAATCGGCAGCCCGGACCCCTACGGCAAACAGACCGACGGCATGGGTGGCGCCACCTCCAGCACCAGCAAAACGGTGATCCTGGCGAAAAGCGATCAGCCGGATCACGATGTGGACTATCTGTTCGGCCAGGTCGCCATCGACAAGGCCTTCGTCGACTGGAGCGGCAACTGCGGCAACCTCACCGCCGCCGTAGGCTCCTTCGCCATCGCCAGCGGCCTGGTGGCCCCTGAGCGAGTCCCTGACAACGGCATCGCCGTGGTACGCATCTGGCAAAAGAACATCCAAAAGACCATCATCGCCCATGTTCCGATCACCAATGGCGAGGTCCAGGAGACCGGCGACTTCGAACTCGACGGGGTCACCTTCCCTGCGGCTGAAGTGAAGATCGAGTTCATGAGCCCGGTGGATCCTTCGGAAGCGATGTTTCCCACCGGTAACCTGGTGGACGATCTGGAAGTACCCGGCATCGGCACCTTCAAAGCCACCATGATCAACGCCGGCATCCCCACCATCTTTCTCAATGCGGATGAGATCGGCTATACCGGTATGGAACTTCAGGAAGCGATCAACGGCGACCCGGCAGCACTGGAGCGCTTCGAGACCATCCGCGCCCATGGGGCAATCCGCATGGGGCTGATCAATGATGTGGCAGAGGCAGCAGCCCGGCAACACACACCGAAAGTCGCTTTCGTTGCACCGGCTGCCGGCTATACCGCTTCAAGCGGGAAAGCGATTGCAGCCGAAGAGATCGATCTGAATGTACGAGCCCTGTCGATGGGTAAGCTCCACCATGCCATGATGGGCACCGCCGCCGTGGCGATCGGAACTGCCGCAGCCATCCCAGGCACCCTGGTCAACCTGGCTGCCGGTGGCGGAGACCGGGAGTCAGTTACCTTCGGACATCCCTCAGGCACCCTGAAAGTGGGCGCTGCCGCAACCCAACAGCAGGGTAACTGGGTTGTGGAGAAGGTGGTGATGAGCCGAAGTGCCCGCATCCTGATGGAGGGCTGGGTCAGAATACCCGGTTAGGTTATCGACCAGTCCGGCGAATAAGCATTCTATTCTAGTAGCTGCTCACACACCGCCTTATCAAAAGGCGGTGTCTCCCTGAAAACCTCTCGACAGGACAATCGGAAGCCCCCCCAACAAGTATCAACCTGCAGCAATATAACCACATCTTTTGAACTGAAATGTTGGACACACTATACTTTTGAAATCCTTAGCGATTCGCCAATACCACTGAGAGCGTGGAGTTGGCGAGCCGGTATGCCAGGGTATGGCGAGATACGCAGTAACCACCGGCGGTTGAAACCCATACCGATAACAATCAAGGCATACTCAGACGCGTACCATGACGAGGCGACCCAATTATCCGCTGATCAGAGATTCGAGGCTCGATCCTGCCCACCTATTGTCCTGCTGTACCCGCACAATTTCCCGTTCAACATCACCTCTCAATCGATGGTTGGTTTTATTCATGTTGATGCTGATCAGCCTGAACCTATCGCCGGCACAAGCTCACGGCCTGGCCTCCGTACGGGAAATCGCCATCTTTCCCTATCTTTCACCGCAAAAGCTGGTACAGCTCTATGCGCCCCTGTCGAAAGCCCTGACAACTCAGCTGGGTCATCCGGTGCGGGTAGTCAGTGCACCGGACTACACCAGCTTCATGGAGCGGCTGCGACAGGGAGAGTACACACTGGTGATCAATGCCGCGCATATGGCCCGAGTCGCACAACTCGACTACGGCTATCTGCCGCTTTTACGCCCACAAACCGATCTTGAGGCGGTACTGCTGGTTTCATCGCAAGCCCCTTATACTGAGATCTCCCAACTGCGTGGCGCCACGGCGGGTGTACCGTCACGCACGGCCCTGATAACACAAATGGCCTCACAGATGTTCCAGGAGTCGGGACTTGAACCAGGTATTGATATCAAGCTGATCCACCATCCAACCCACAGCTCTGCCGCCATGGATGTCATTCAGGGCAACACCCAGGCTGCCGTGATCTCTTCCAGAGCACTGGATCAGTTGCAGGACAGACTGGCTGGCAAACTGCGTAAACTGACCGGCTCAAGTCAAATATCCGGTACCCTGCCCGGGCGTACTGCACCGATCATCTATCAGGTGAGTCCGGAGCTGGACAACACTTCAAGCGCCAGACTGGCGGAGATCATCCTCGACTTTGCCAACAACAGTGAGGCTGGGCGGAAGTTCATCGATCAGTTCGGCTACCAGGGCTTACGACCAACAAACCATGACGACATGCAGTCACTGGACCCTTTTCTTCCCGCACTGCGCCGACAGCAGGGTGAGGTCAGACATTGAAACTCTCAAGCCTGCCCTTCACCCTGAAAATAAGCGGCCTGCTGTTGCTATTGGAACTGAGCCTGATCAGCAGCATTCTCTATATCGGTATCGCCACCCACGAGCGCCATCTGAATAACGACCTGAAAAGGGACAAAGAGCTGATCAGCTCCCTGCTCGAAACCTCTCTGGGGCCAACCCTGGTAACCCGTGACCTGGCCCAGGCACAGCTCTTTCTCGAACAGATGCAGAAAGAACAGAAACTCCTCTATCTGCTCCTGGAAGATGAGCAGGGACGAAACATCGCCAGCGTCAGTATCAATTCAGAAAAACCCTTACCGACGATAGACACGCTGCCGGATCTCTGGCTCGACGATGGCGTCTACGATTTTGCCTCATCGATCTATCTCTCCGATGTCATCTACGGCAGAATCCGGGTCGGCATCAACCTCTCTTCCTATCAGGAGCTGATGGTCAAGTGGCTGAACCGTTCACTGCTGGCCGCCTCACTGATCATTCTCATCAGTCTCGGCTCCTTCATGTGGTTCGGCCACTATTTCAGTCGCCCGCTCAACCAGCTGACCAGGGCCAGTAAACAGCTGGCCAACGGTAACCTGGAGAGCCGGGTTAACCTGAAAAGCCAGGATGAGCTGGGGCAGCTGACCATGGCATTCAATAGCATGGCGGACCGACTGGCGCAGCAGGTCAACGAACTGAAGACGAGCGAACAGGCGCTTGATCAGGAGCGTACCTTTCTGCAGCGGATCATCGACGGAGTCAACGATCCAATCCTGGTAGTGGATCTCGATCTGCAGGTATTGCTGGAGAATCGCGCCTCACAGGAGAAATATGGGCAGCGCCTCAACAGCCGCTACTGTTACAACCTGATCCACGACCTGGATAAGCCCTGCAGTAATCAGGAAGTCACCTGCCCGGTAGAATTGGTGAAGAAAACCCTGAAGCCCCAACTGCTGATCCATAACCTTGCCGATAGCAGCGGCAATCAGCGTACCATCGAAATACTCGGCTCTCCCATGCTGGATGCCAACGGTGAGCTGACCGGTGTGATCGAGAGCCATCGTGACATCACCGACCGGCAGACCCTGGAACTCAAACTCTTGGAAAAAAATGCCACCATTCAGCATCTGGTCAACCACGACCAACTGACCGGCCTGGCCAACCGGATACTGTTCAACGACCGCTTGGAACAATCCCTGAAAATTCTCGAGCACAGTGGCGGTATGATCGGTGTCTTGATGCTCGACATCGACCGCTTCAAGACGTTTAACGAAAGTCTTGGTCAATCCCAGGGCGACCGGTTACTGATCCAGATTGCGGAGAGACTGAAAAGCGCTACCCGCAGCAACGATTCGGTGGCGCGGGTCGGCAGCGACGAGTTTGCCATCCTACTTGACCCCTTCAAGCAGTTGGAAGGCATATTAAACGCCATCAACAAGCTCAATGCGTTGATTGGCAAACCGATCATGTTCAATGACCAGGAGTATGTCTTCAGCGCCAGTATCGGAGTTGCCGTCGCACCGGTGGACAGCCGCCAGACACTGGAGCTGACCAACTGCGCCGAAATAGCCCTGCATCGGGCGAAAGAGCATAAAGCGGGAGGCTACATACAGTTCTATACCCCTGAACTGAACCAGCAGATCCACGAACAGCTCGATATGGAAATCCTGCTGCGTAAAGCGGTGACCCGGAATGAATTACGCCTGCACTACCAACCGGTGGTCGATCTGGCGAATGGTGATCTGCTGGGTTTTGAGGCGCTGGTGCGCTGGCAACATCCAAAAAAAGGACTCCTGAGCCCGGACCGGTTCATCCCCTTTGCCGAGCGTACCGGTCATATCTTTGAAATTGGTCAGTGGGTACTCCTGGAGTCCTGCCGTCAACTCAAGCAGTGGGAGAGTGCCGGTGCAAACCGGTTGCAGATATCGGTCAATCTGTCGGCCCAACAGTTCCTAGACAACAGCTTTGTGGAGAAGGTAGAACAGGTTCTTCAGGTGACCCACATAGAGCCGGCCAAGCTGGAACTCGAAATCACCGAAAGCATGATCATGGGGGATGTGGATACCGCTATCCAGATCATGCAGAAGCTCAGCACCCTCGGGGTCAGACTGGCAATCGACGACTTCGGCACTGGCTACTCATCCCTGAGCTATCTGAAGCGTTTCCCCATCTCCACCCTGAAGATCGATCGCTCCTTCATCCAGGACATCGCCCAGGACCCCAATGACGCCATCATCTCCGCGTCGATCGTCTCCCTGGCCCACCACATGGATCTAAGGGTGATTGCCGAGGGGGTGGAAAACGAGACTCAGGCCAATATCCTACGAGACTACCAATGCGATCAGGCACAAGGTTATCTCTATGCACCACCAATGCCACCGGGCGAGGCTCTCGCCTTCATCCTCGGCGATACTCAGCCTGGAGCCTTGATGAGTTGAGCCAGCCTCAACTGACCGCATCGCCACAATTCCACAAGCACCATTCTTACTTCAACCCGCATCGAACACTATTTTCCATTGATGAGCATCTGTTCATTATTCAGCCACCACTGGCGTAAGCGACGAAATAAGTTGATCTGTTGCTCTCTAAATATGCTGTAGGTCCTTCGTACAATAGAACCCATCAAACTTAAACCCTAAGGAGACAAAATTGTTTTTGCTCGTTTAGCAAGTGTATTCTTATCATTAATATATGAATGTACAACTACATTTGCAGATATCAGCATTAACAGAACGCACATTGAAAGGCGCTTAACCACTACTATTGTTCTGAATTAACTCAATCACTGAGCTGCCCATTCGATTACTCATTCCCCGCTATCACAGTCACAGACTATTTCGTACCACCAAACTCTTAAACTTAACCGATGCTAGATAACCAATTCCTGAATGCAACGATAAGACGTGCAAATGTCATAACTACAAATCTTTAGACATTCTAATGAACACTGTTGGGAGAAATCGTGAATTTGGCCATGCCGAAGACGCGACCATTCCAAACCGCTTGTACAATCTCCTTGCACCATCATTTTTTGCTGAAACATCCAAACTCAGCCTGTTTGAGCCGCTTGCTTTGGCCCGATTCTCAATGTCCTTCATGAGAAGTGAGCCAATTCCTGCTCCTCTGAATTCCGGTTCGATAGCGAGCCCCTGTACGTAGAAATCACCCTCAGGGATAGTCTCAAGAATACGCCATATTGGCGCAAAAAGGATCCGCATAAGTTTCAGTCGAATAACGTTTCTTTTTGCAGCACTTTGTAGTGGCTCTTCAGAAAACATACGCTGTTGTTTTTCAGTAAATGATGAACTCATACCGACTATTTTTGTATCAACTTCGGCAAAAATCACATGCTCATAGGAGAGTGAATGCCCTCCATCAATGTATGCTGTAGCGATAATGCTTTCTGATTCTCGGCCCAGCATAATTCGGAAAAACCCTTCTGCAGCCTGATCGAGGTAATGAGCGAATTGCAAACCCTCTTCAAATTCCGGTTTCGCCGGCCTAAGTAATATTGTTTTTTCTTTTATATCCATCTTCAATGCGATTTGATGAACTGGTTATTTGCTGCCAAACGTTGGGGTAAGAGGCACGGAGCAGCATAGCTGCGGAGAGTCCTAGCGAGTGCAACGAGCGGCTTGACCCCCTTGTTATGCCTGACTATAGTACCAAATATTGGTATCAACCTTAGGCTAAGCAGATGAGCAAGAACACGAGCATTACCCTTAATGAACACTTTAACTCTTTTATTGATAACCAATTGAAAAACGGAAGATTTTCTTCTACCAGTGAGGTTGTGCGTGCAGGTTTGAGGTTGCTTGAGGAAGAGGAGACAAAACTTGTTGCACTTCGAAAAATGCTGGATGAAGGCGAATCTAGCGATTTTGTAGAGTATTCCCTCGACGGGCTGATTTCTGAACTTGATGACGATTCTCATTGATGCCCACCTTCAAGCTTAAAGCCAGAGCGAAAGATGATTTGAAGGCGATTGCCGTTTTTACCCAAAAGCGATGGGGTAGAAATCAGCGCAACAAATACTTGCATCAATTTGACGATTCCTTTCATCAGTTGGCAGACAACCCAAACCTCGGAAGTGCTTGTGACTATATAAGACCTGGATATAGAAAATTCCCAGTGATCAGCCACGTAATCTATTACAGGATCTCTGGTACCGAATGCGTAGAGATAATTCGAATTCTTCATAAACACATGGATGTCTCTTCCAAGCTCTTTGAGGCATAACGCCCTTGTTCAGTGGACCCAAACGGAGCGAGGCGTTTGCGCGACAATGCCGTAGGCATGCGCAAAAAGCCGCGTGGAGTTTGGGGTCCGCTGGAACTACTTGTATGGTTGAATTTGAGTACTGATAGCCGATCCCTGCCTCTAAATGGAGAGTTGATAAAATGAAGCCCGTAACTTGTAGCAGCAAGTTACCGGTTCAGTAGCCCGATGATGCACAGGTCTATAA
>NZ_JBSYOP010000019.1:0-49850 GCF_058244685.1 Candidatus Thiodiazotropha sp. AKAK2
CCCAAAGTTTTGGTATCTTTATTCATGGTGGTGGTCCTTCTGTTGATTGTTGGTTCGTTTGGTCACTTACCATTTAATCAACAAGGCCACCGCCTCTTCAAATGTGCGAAAGAAATTTTACGTTATCCCCATTATCGTAATTTCTAGAGTACTGGATAACCGAATTCTCGTCTGTGTAAACATAACTTTCTCCCTGTCCAATATAGTCGCCTACATCACTGTTGAGAGTGATTGTGGTTTCAGCTTGGAGTACGGAGCTTGCGACTGCAAAGAGAGGCAGGAAAAGGTGATGAATTTTCATAAACAAATCCTTGTAAATATTGCCCATATAGAGTTTTCAATACTAACCTTTCAACAGCATTTCATACAAGAGACCGATAACATCCAGCGAATTTGAGGACTAATCGATCTGAACAATTATTTGATCACTGTTATTTTCGCGGCTTAAATTGAATCTGTATTTATTATTTTGTACACACATAGGAGTTGCGGAATCTTCCACATGACTGAGCTTAGTAAACGTAACTATGAGATGGCGTTATTCGTCTGAGTTCTAATCAGTAAGACCACACAATAATTTGATACGTGGTTACCAACCATTTCAGCCCAACAGATACAGAAATATTTGCTTAACAATGAGTCAAAACAATTGATGGGTTTCCAAAAACCTATAGATCAGAGTGGGCAGACCATATTAGCACCCTGACCAATACTGACAGAGAAACCACTCACTTGTATTTGGCAGACGTAATAAATTGCCCAAACGATTCACACCAGACAATCACACTCGTGAAATCGGATGGATTGATATGCGATGGCACCTCGACAATAAAGTTATCAAATGTCCTGACATCCCCCACCCGGACCATCTCGGGCTTCAGACGATTGAATTCCGCTTCTGTCTCCAGATACTTCGGAGAGAGGTAGAGTTTGTAATCCGGCCCAGGCGCCAGCTCTCCCATCAGGGTAATGGAGTTTGAGCTCACGGAAACCTGTCCCTCACCCCAGTGCAGTGCATCACTATCCTGCAGGTCTCTGCGAAACTCAGCGGTATAGCTGGCTTGTGCGGCGATCTCCTCAACGGCGGCTTGAGTGGGAGCCGGTGGCGCCACCAGTATGGGAAGCACAAAGATGCCTATGGCAAAACCGGCTATGCCAACGATGCCGTGGGTGATTAGAAGTATCAGTATTGTGCGTGCTTTCATGCTAGGACCTGGATCTGTTTTTATGTACTGACTTAGGCAATACCCTGTCGGGATCGTTTATCAATGCCAGCTGACTCTACATCAAGCCTATCACCAAAATATCACATAATCTGCAGCTCCCTGATTTTTTAGAGCAGATTTAAGTCGATTTTCAGGACATAAAAAAAGGGGCCGTCAGGCCCCTTTTTCATCTACCGATCAGCTTGCTGATCAGGCGTCGGCTTCATCAATCGCCTTCATGCTGAGACGAATGCGGCCCTGCTTGTCGACTTCCAACACCTTGACCTTCACAACATCCCCTTCCGCCAGCTTGTCGCTGACCTTCTCCACACGCTCGTTGGAGATCTGGGAGATGTGCACCAGGCCATCCTTACTGGGCAGGATGGTGACAAAGGCACCGAAGTCCATCAGCTTGGCGACCTTGCCTTCGTAGATGGTGCCGACTTCCACATCAGCGGTGATCAGCTCAACCCGACGCTGTGCCTCTTCACCGGCATGCTTGTCGACGGAGAAGATCTTCACCACGCCATCGTCGGTGATATCCACAGTGGCGCCGGTCTCTTCGGTGATGGAGCGGATGGTCACGCCACCCTTGCCGATCACGTCACGGATCTTGTCCGGGTTGATCTTGAACTCAATGATCCGCGGTGCATGCTCGGACATCTGGTTGCGATGGGTATCGATGACGCTGTTCATCTCATTCAGGATGTGCAGACGACCCTCTTTGGCCTGATCCAGAGCGATCTCCATGATCTGTTTGGTGATGCCGTTGATCTTGATATCCATCTGCAGGGCGTTGATACCTTCGGCGGTACCGGCCACTTTGAAGTCCATGTCACCCAGGTGATCCTCGTCACCCATGATGTCGGTGAGGACGGCAAACTTGTCCTCTTCCTTGATCAGACCCATGGCGACACCGGCGATCGGTGCTTTGATCGGCACACCCGCATCCATCAGAGAGAGGCTGGTACCACAGACGGAGGCCATGGAGGAGGAACCATTGGATTCGGTGATCTCGGAGACCACACGGATCGCGTAGGGGAAGTCACCGATGGTCGGCATACAGGCCAGCACACCACGCTTGGCGAGACGGCCATGACCGATCTCACGACGCTTGGGGCTACCCACACGACCGGTCTCACCGACACAGAATGGCGGGAAGTTGTAGTGCAGCATGAAGTGCTCACGACGTGAACCGTCCAGTGCATCGATGATCTGTGAATCACGCTCAGTACCCAGAGTAGTGACCACCAGGGCCTGGGTCTCGCCACGGGTGAACAGGGCTGAACCGTGAGTACGGGGCAGTACGCCGGTGCGTACAGCGATCGGGCGGACGGTGCGGGTGTCGCGACCGTCGATACGAGGCTCGCCGTCCAGAATGCGGCCGCGAACGGTCACTTTCTTCAGCTTCTCCAGCTGACCGTAGATCTCATCTTTGCTCCAGCGTTGCTCACCATCCACCTCAACGGCAGTCAGCTTTTCCACGGTAGCGGCAACGGTTGCATCGATGGCGGCATAGCGATCCAGTTTGTCGGCAATCCGATAAGCATTACCGATGCCTTCTGCGGCTTCGGCTGCAACCGCAGCTTTCAGCTCTTCGTCAACCACAGGCGGATTGAACGCTTCAATCGGCTTGTTGACTTCCGCAGCCAGCTCTTTGATCGCCTGAATCACGACCTGGATATTTTCATGTCCGAACAGCACCGCACCGAGCATCACCTCTTCAGAGAGCTGGTTGGCTTCCGACTCCACCATCAGTACCGCTTCTTCCGTACCGGCGACCACCAGATCCAGATCGGATTTGTCACTCAGACCGGTTGAGGGTGAGTTGAGGGTGTACTCCCCATCCTTATAACTGACCCGGGCTGCACCAACCGGACCCTGGAACGGCAGGCCGGAGATGGCCAGCGCGGCAGAAGTACCGATCAGAGACGGGATCTCAGGATCTACGTCAGGATTCAGTGACATCACCGTGATGATGACCTGAACTTCACTGGTGAATCCCTTTGGGAAAAGTGGACGGATCGGACGATCGATCAGACGCGCAGTGAGGATCTCCTTCTCGCTGGGACGACCTTCACGGCGAAAAAAACCGCCGGGGATCATACCGGCGGCGTAGGTTTTTTCCTGGTAGTCAACGGTCAGAGGGAAAAAGTCCCTGGGCACAGTGCTTTTCGCTTCGACCACGGTGACCTGGACGACGGTGTCGTCCATGTTGACCATGACCGCGCCATCGGCTTGCCGTGCGATCTCACCTGTCTCGATGGAGACCTTGTTGTCTCCCCATTGGAATTCTTTCTTTATTAATGTCACGTTTGAATCCTTGGATACTCTGTGTATTAAGGGGGAGGCTTAGCGACGCAGGCCCAGACGGGAGATCAGGTCTTTATAACGCTGCTGATCTTTGCCTTTCAGATAGTCCAGGAGCTTGCGGCGGGAGTTGACCAGACGCACCAGACCCTGACGGGAGTGATGATCCTGCTTGTGATCTTTGAAGTGTTCGGTCAGCTGGGTGATTCGGCCGGTCATCAGTGCAATCTGCACTTCAGGTGAACCGGTATCGCCAGGGGCGCGCTGATACTCTTCGACAATGGATTTCTTTTCTGTTGCACTCATTGACATGACGTGTACTCCTATAGGTTACGTCTTGAAAAATGGCCACTTTTCAGGCCAACCCGACAATGAGTTCAGGCTGACCGGACCGGTTTAATTCATCAAATCTATTCAGGCAAAGCCAGGAAGACCGCGTAGTATGCGCGTTCTCCGCTGCGACGGCAAGTCACCCACTTCAAATGCTTGGCTAAGCCCTGATTATTCCACTGAATTCCCTTATTTCGAGCATGCAGGAATGACGAACGGTTCAATTCTGCGCTCAGAATCAGTCCACCGCCTGCATCAGCCGCTTGGGGGCCACCCGCCCGTCATCAAGGATCTGTCCAACCCCGATGAAATCGGTTTTATTGGCGTAGAGCCTGACCCAGCCGCTGGTCGGCGCATTCGGCACCAGTATCGGCTGACCCTGCTTCATATAGAAAGCGGCATCGGCACTGAGGGCAACTTCAGGCCAGTCGGCCAGAGCACTCTCCAAAGGCAGCATCCACTCATCCATCTCAGCAAAACGCTTCTCGCCGAAGGCCTCCTGGACCTGTTCCAGGGTCAGCATCGACTGATCGTCATAAGGACCCACGCCGGTACGACGCAGACCGCTGACATAGGCGCCGCAACCCAGGCGCTTGCCGATATCCTCAGCCAGGGTGCGTACGTAGGTGCCTTTTGAGCAACGCACATCCATCTCGAACTCAGGCAGATCAAAGCTCAGCAGATCGATGCCGTGAATATGGATGGTGCGGGGCTCCCGCTCCACTTCAATGCCCTGACGGGCCAGTTTGTAGAGCCGCTCGCCATTGTGCTTGATGGCTGAATACATCGGTGGCAGTTGCTGCTGCTCCCCAAGGAACTCCGCCATGGTCTCGCGCAGTGCGTCTTCCGTCACGCCACTCGGATCACTTGTCTCAACCACGTCACCCTCCGCATCCGCGGTGGTGGTGGTTTCACCCAGCTTGACCTTGACCAGGTAGCGCTTATCCGCATCGAGCAGAAAGGCCGACAGTTTGGTGGCCTCACCAAAACAGATCGGCAACAGACCGGTGGCCAGTGGATCCAGGCTGCCGGTATGGCCGGCCTTGGCGGCCTTGTAAAGAAACTTAACCTCTTGCAACGCTTTGTTGGAGGTCATGCCTTGCGGCTTGTCGAGCAGCAATACCCCATTGATATTGCGCCCTCTGTTACGACGACGTCCCATACTTAATCTCTAAAAAACATTATCACTGGAATCAGGTTTGTTTCTCGGTTACCGCTTCTTCGATCAGGTTGGAGAGATGCTCCCCCTGCTCGACCGAAACGTCATAAACAAACTGAAGTTTGGGTACTGTGCGTATCTTCATACGCTGTCCAAGCAACCAGCGCAGATGACCGGCCACCTGGTTGAGATGTTTTGCGCTCTCCTGATGAGAGAAGCTTGCGCCCAAGGTTGTGAAAAACACCTTGGCCTGTGATAGATCCCGGACAACACGGGCCTCCTGGATGGTCACCATGCCAAGCGCCTTGTCTTTGATCTCTTCGCGGATCAGTTCGGCCAACTCTTTTTGCAGTTCAGCGCCGATCCGGTCGGTACGTTTGAAATCCCGGCTCATGCAGCATGCCCCATAAAAAACAGCCTGCTGGTGCAGACTGTTTCGGTTAGACCGTGGTTGTTCGGATTGATGGAATGCATAGTCTCAATCAAGCTTATACCGTACGTGCGATTTCGGTACGTTCAAAGACCTCGATCTGATCACCAGACTGCACATCGTTGTAGTTCTTCACACCGATGCCGCACTCCATGCCGCTCTTCACCTCAGTGACGTCATCTTTGAAGCGACGCAGGGACTCGAGTGAACCTTCGTAGATCACCACATTGTCCCGCAGCACACGGATCGGATTGTTACGCTTGACCATCCCTTCGAGCACCATACAACCGGCAATCGCACCCAGCTTGGAGTTACGGAACACATCCCGCACTTCGGCCAGGCCGATGATCTCTTCCCTGATTTCGGGAGAGAGCATACCGGAAATCGCCTTTTTCACATCATCGATGATTTCGTAGATGATGCTGTAGTAGCGCATGTCGATGCCCTGCTCTTCCACCACTCGACGGGCTCCGGCGTCACCACGCACATTGAAGCCGATGATGATCGCATTCGAGGTCACCGCCAGGTTGGCGTCAGACTCATTGATTCCGCCCACACCGGACGCCACAACGCGCACCTTAACTTCATCCGTGGAGGTCTTCACCAGAGACTCCTTCAGTGCTTCCACACTACCCTGCACGTCCGCTTTGACAATCACATTCAGGGTCTGGGTCTCACCCTCTTCCATCTGGGTGAACATCTCATCCAGCTTGGCGGCCTTCTGAGCGGCCAGACGGGTTGAGCGCTGTTTGTCCTGACGCAGTTCGGCGATTTCGCGGGCGCGGCGCTCATCGCTGACCGCACGCACATCGTCACCGGCTTCCGGGGTGCCGGAGAGGCCCAGCACCACCACCGGAATGGAAGGACCGGCGGTTTTGATGGAGCGACCGGCCTCATCGAACATCGCCCGTACACGGCCGAACTCCTTACCCGAGACGATCATATCGCCCCGGTTCAGGGTGCCGGACTGAACCAGCACGGTAGCCACCGGGCCACGCCCTTTGTCGAGTGAGGATTCAACGATGGAACCGGTAGCCGGTCCATCTTCAACCGCTTGCAACTCAAGCACTTCGGCCTGCAGCAGAATCGCATCGAGCAGATCATCGATACCGGCGCCGGTTTTCGCCGAGACGCGGACGAACATGGTATCGCCACCCCAGTCTTCGGGGATGACCTCTTCCTGGGAGAGCTCCTGGATCACCCGATCCGGATTGGCCTCCTCCTTATCGATCTTGTTGATCGCCACGATCAGGGGCACTTCGGCCGCCTTGGCGTGCTGGATCGCCTCCTTGGTTTGAGGCATCACACCGTCATCGGCGGCCACCACAAGAATGACGATATCGGTAACTTTGGCGCCGCGGGCACGCATTGCGGTAAATGCCGCATGGCCCGGGGTATCGAGAAATGAGACCGTGCCCTTGTCGGTATCCACATGATAGGCGCCGATATGCTGGGTGATGCCACCCGCCTCCCCGGCAGCCACCCGGCTGGTGCGGATGTAGTCGAGCAGAGAGGTCTTACCATGATCGACATGGCCCATGATGGTGACCACCGGAGGACGGTTAACCTGCTCTCCCTGAGTATGGGCATCCTCCTCCTCACTCAGCAGATCGGCTTCGATATCCTCGTCACGCTGCGCAACCGGCACATGGCCCATCTCTTCGACCACCAGAATGGCGGTATCCCGATCCAGGGTCTGATTGATGGTTACCATCATGCCCATCTTCATCAGCACCTTAATCACTTCGGCGGCTTTGATGGTCATGCGCTGCGCCAGATCGGCAACGGTAATGTTCTCGGGAACCTTGACCTCATGCACAACCGGAGCGGTTGGGCGCTGGAAGCCGTGCTGGGCATCGCTGGCAGCCGCTGCCGCTGCTCTGCGCTGTTTACCCGGCTTTTTCTTGCGCTTTCCACGCAATCCTTCCGCTACGTGCAGCTCTTTACGGTCAGCCTTTTTGTCATCGCTAAAACCCTTCTCATCGCGACGACTGTCTTTACGACCTTTCTTACCGCGGGACGGTTCGGCCTTGGCCTCGGCAGCAGGTTTCGCTTCAACAACCGGCTCAGGTTCTGCAGGGGCTTCTGATTTCAACAGCTCTTGCTGACGTTTCACTTCCTCTGCCACTTCTCTTGCGGCCTCTTCTTCAGCCAGGCGTTTGGCTTCCTCTTCGGCTGCAACTCTGGCAGCTTCCTCTTCCTGTGCTTTTTTCTCGGCGTCTTCCTGTTCTTGGCGCTTGGCAGCTTCGGCCGCCTTACGAGCCTCTACTTCCGCCTCGATTGCGGCACGCTCTTTCGCCTGATCATCCAGCGCTCTCCGCGCCTCTTCAGCCTGCTTGACCTTGCTCTCATCCGACTCGACATTGGTGCGTTTCACGTAGGTGCGTTTCTTTCGCACTTCCACGCTCACCGTTTTTGCCGATGCGGCCGATGCACGACTCAGCGTGCGTCCACTCGAGGTGGGCTGGCGCAGTTCACTGACCGTTTTACGTCTGAGTGTCACCTTGCTGGGTGCGGTAACCGTTGAGGTCTTCTTTTTGCCATGACTCTCACGCAGATGCAGCAGCAGTTTCGCCTTCTCATCATCGGAAATCCTATCTTCAGGGCTTTTCGCCTGAATGCCGGCGTCCGCCAACTGTTCCATCAACAGATCGGCAGGAATGCCAACGACATTTGCAAGTTGTGCTACCGTTACTTCACTCATTCATCAGCCTCTCGAATTTGCCTTTTCCATCTGTTGCTTTGTCTTCACCCAGAAACCGGAGTGACCTATTCTGCCTCTTCAAACCAGGGAGCACGCGCTGTCATGATCAGCTGGCCTGCCCGCTCCTCATCCATGCCGTCAATCTCCATGAGCTCATCGATGGATTGTTCCGCCAGATCCTCCATGGTCACCACACCCCGGCCGGCCAGGGTAAAGGCGAGCTGCTGATCCATGCCGTCCATATTCAGCAGATCTTCGGCAGGTTCACGGAAAGCCTCTTCATTGGCAATCGCGCGCGTCAACAGAAAATCCTTTGCTCTGTTGCGCAGCTCTTCTACCAGCTCCTCATCGAACTCCTCAACGGAGTGCATCTCTTCAATTGGTACGTAGGCGACTTCATCGACACTGGTAAAGCCTTCCTGTACCAGAATCGCTGCTACATCCTCATCCACATCCAGCTGTTCCATAAAGGAGTCCATATAGCCTTTCGTTTCCGATTCACTCTTCTCGGAGGCCTGGGCTTCGTCCATGACATTCAGCTCCCAACCGGTCAGCTGACTGGCCAGTCGAACATTCTGTCCACCACGTCCGATTGCCTGGGAGAGATTCTCCTCACTGACCGCCACGTCCATGGCATGGGTATCTTCATCAACCACGATGGAGACCACATCTGCCGGTGACATGGCATTGATCACAAACTGTGCCGGGTTGTCATTCCACAGAATGATGTCGACCCGCTCACCATTCAGCTCGTTGGAGACAGCCTGCACCCGTGAACCACGCATGCCGACACAAGCGCCAACCGGATCGATGCGCTGATCCAATGCCTTAACAGCAATTTTGGCACGTAACCCGGGATCCCGCGCTGCACTGCGAATCTCAATCAGCCCCTCACCCACTTCAGGCACTTCCAGCTTAAACAGCTCGATCAGCAGTTCAGGCATGGTGCGGCTGATAAACAGTTGCGGACCTCTCGGTTCCGATCTGACTTCATAAAGATAGCCGCGAATCCGATCACCCACCCGGATCGACTCCTTGGGGATCATGTGTTCACGTCCGATGAAGGCCTCCGCATTACCACCCAGGTCCATGAAGATGTTACCCCGGTCGATGCGTTTCACCACACCGGTGACCAGTTCACCTTCACGCCCTTTGAAGGCCTCGACCACTTTGGCCCGCTCAGCTTCACGCACCTTCTGTACGATCACCTGTTTTGCGGCCTGTGCGGCAATCCGTCCAAACTCAATGGACTCGATCGGTTCTTCAACGAAGTCACCAATCTGTACATCCGGATCCTCTTCCCGGGCAGCATCCACGATGATCTGCCTCAGTGGTGCGTCCGGCTCATCTTCCGCATAGCTCTCGACAACTTCCCAGCGGCGGTAAGTATCGTAATCTCCGGAAGCACGATCGATCGCGACCCGAACGAGAATGTCATCTCCATTACGTTTTCTCGTGGCAGACGCCAACGCCGCTTCAATGGCTTCAAAGATGATGTACTTTTCCACATCTTTTTCATTGGAGACCGCGTCTACGACCAGTAATATCTCTTTACTCATCAATGTTTCCCAATTCAAAATTCCGGTATGACTCGAGCCGAATCGATCATCTCGACCGGTATTCGATAGAGTGTCCCGTCTTCTTCAATTAAAACCTGACTATCTTCCACACCGCCCAATTCACCAGTGAATCGGTGTCGGCCATCAATCTTGGTACGGGTCTTAAGGCGCACCTTGCTACCTTTAAATTGATCAAAGTGCGCTTCTTCAAACAGGGGTCTGTCCATACCTGGTGACGAGACCTCAAGTTGATAGCGCTCCTTGATTGGATCTTCCACATCAAGCACACCACTGATCTGATGACTGACCTGTACACAATCATCCAGCAAGATGCCTTCCGCATGGTCGATATAGACCCGCAGCAGAGACCCACCTTTGCCCTGCCCGGTCAGCTCCACGCCCAGTAACTCATAGCCCAGAAGTTCGACCTCCTGACGTATAAGCGTTTTCAGTTTTTCTGGCGCAGACCTCATTTTTTCCACCGCAATAAAAAATGGGCACATGGCCCATCCTGTCGTAGCAGAAAACAGGCAATTCACGCGACGCACCGCCGCGTTGGTAACCACCTATTTTCTAAAATAAAAAAACCCCGCTATCGGGGTTTTATTATAATTCACCGCGGCTGACAACCGACAGCTATCGCAAAATTCTGGTGCGAATTCTAGCATAGCGCCCAACATCACGCAATTTCAGGATGGTATCTTGTTGGTGGCTCCGATATTCCGATCAACTCTTGGGAGTATGGCAGAATTGGGCCTATCCAGGCAGCCATCCGCCCACCGCCTGAACCGGCTCACCATTCTCAGGGTTGCTCAACCAGAGTACAACCGCCAGGCGCATGCTGCCGGATCTGGAAAACTCAGGCCAGGGAAGGGACCATTGGCCTGGTCCGCTCTGAACCCGGGAGCGGCTGTGGCTCAACACCACGAAATGCTCGCTGAGGGTCCTGCCCCGATTTTCACCGGCGCCAATCTCACTCTGTAGATCAAAACCGAGAATGGCCAGATTCGCCTCCAGACCCTGTTGATCGATACCGGCCTGGGGGAAAAATTCGGCCTTAACAGCAACACCGGGCTGCACATCCAAGGTCAACCGACCGACCTTTTTTGCCTCGCCAAGCTCAAGCTTCGGATGACGAAACCAGCCCCGCCACTCCTTGCCGTTAACCACGAACCCTGGTGTGTAGACGGATCGGATGGCGCCCGATTGACGATACTGCCGCTGCCTCTGACTGTAGGCCGAGGAGGCAAATCGATCCTGCCAACCCAGGTAGTCCCAGTAGTCCACATGGAAGGCCATCGGAATCAGCTTCTGCCAGAGCCCGGGATGACTCTCCAGTTTACCCAGCCAGCGGTCCGCCGGCGGGCAACTGCTGCAGCCGTGGGAGGTAAACAGCTCGACCAG
Source organism: Candidatus Thiodiazotropha sp. AKAK2 (assembly GCF_058244685.1). NCBI lineage: Bacteria > Pseudomonadati > Pseudomonadota > Gammaproteobacteria > Chromatiales > Sedimenticolaceae > Candidatus Thiodiazotropha > Candidatus Thiodiazotropha sp. AKAK2. The sequence goes on from NZ_JBSYOP010000019.1 coordinate 11,102, forward strand.
CTGCACCCGCTCTTCCGGACTCTCAAGTGTCAAGGCTTGAGCTGTCATACCGAGCGGCAGAGTCATCCCCAGCAACAGGGCCAATGCTTGCCGGGAGATCATGAGACATCCGGCACAAACTTCAGTGCAACCCCATTGTTACAGTAGCGCAGACCGGTAGGTTTCGGTCCATCATTGAAGACATGCCCATGATGACCGCCACAACGGGCGCAATGGTACTCGGTACGGGGCCAGATGAGTTTAAAGTCTTTTTTGGTGCCCAGGGCGTCCGGCAGATGGTCATAAAAACTTGGCCAACCGGTACCACTCTCATATTTTGTGCTGGAGGCAAACAGGGGGTTCTCGCAACCTGCACAGACGAAGGTGCCTTTGCGCTTTTCATGCAGCAACGGGCTGCTGCCGGGCATCTCGGTTCCCTCCTCGCGTAAAATCCGGAACTGCTCAGGGGTCAGGCGCTCGCGCCACTCCTCCTTGCTCAGATCAAGTTTACCTATTTTAGTCATCTCTTCACCCTGTCTGGCAAACACCGAATGACCGACGACCGGCATCACCGCTGCTACACCCAGTAGTTTGATCAAACTTCTTCGCTTCATTCTATATCTCCTGTTACATAGACCAAGGACGCGCTGGAGAGTCCAAAGTGGGATAGCTGGTAACGTCCGTCATCACACGGAAACCTTTCAGACCAATCAGGCATGCGCGCTAAAATCGGTTTGAGCGTCACTGCACAATCTGCTGATATCAGGGCTTGGATACCCGAGGGGATCTCTGACCAATTCACCTTAAGTCAATCCGACAACTGCGGGAATAACTGTTAGTTCTTGGCTGCTCTGAATCGATGGAGCCTGATTGTTAAGACAGAAATTATCCCAGCAGATTCACTCGGAATAACTCGGTGCTTTTTGCAGTAAAACCTCGCTTTCGCCAACGCATGGTGAGAGCTTAGCGGGCAAGCCTCCTCAGAGGTTCACGCAATTATCACAAATGAATCACAAGTGGGTTTGTGGGGTTGGCGGCTGGTTTAGGCTAGCGGCAAGGTGAAGCTGAAACAGGCCCCGCCATGCTGATGATTGGACGCAGAGATGGTGCCACCCTGTAACTCCACCATGCGGCGGGCAATCGCAAGCCCCAGACCGGCATGTCCACCCTCCTTACCCTGCTTGCGCTTACGGAAAAATGGATCGAAGAGGTGCGCCAGTTCCGCTTCATCGATACCCTCCCCATCGTCCATGACCTCCACCAGGGCAAATTCTGCTTGCTGAGAAATGTTCAGCGTGACGCTGCCTCCCGTTTCACAATGATCAATCGCGTTGCCAATCAGGTTGTCCAGCACCCGTTCGGTCATGGCGAAATCCGCTTTCACCTGAGGCGGTGACTGGGGCAGATGCCATTTCACCTCGACCTGATGCTGCTGCGCTGGCAGCTGAAACTTCTGAATCACATCCTGAACCAGCTCCGCCAACGCCATGGGTTCGCACACCGGTTTGGTCTCTCTCGCCTCCAGCTGGGCCAGCTCAAACAGATCCTCAAGCATCTCCTTCAGGCGTTCGCTCTGTTTGAGGGCGATATTCAGATAATCCTGTTGCGACTCACCATCACGCTCTCCCTGCTCCATATGCAGGGTTTCAAGATAACCGTGCAGCACAGCCAGTGGGGTTCTCAGATCATGGGATACCTGGGCCACCAACTCCCGGCGCAGCTTGTCCTGCTGCTTCAGCTGGCCCCACTGATCGGCAATTCGCTGTGCCATCTTCTCGAATGCAGCACCCAGCCGTTCGACTTCATCTCCGCCAGGATCAAAACTCTCCGGCAGCTCTTGATGGCGGGTAAAACCACTCTGCTGGAATGCCGTCATCACACTGGAGAGTCGTTGCAGGCGACGCGTCAGCCAGTGAAACAGCAACAGTCCGGTGAGCAGACCAAAGCCCATACTGACCGCTACGGCGCCGGCACTGTAGCGCAGCGCATAGCTGTCCAATACCGCCTGCTCGGCATTATCGTACTCTTCACCCCTAAGCACCACATAGAGGTAACCGTCAGGCATATCACCAGCCGGCACCTCGGTCACAGAGAAAGCTTTTCGCCTTTCATGGGAACGGGGATCATCTCCCAACAGAGGAAAGCCTTCACCCCGCATAAAGGCATCGATCGGCTCCAGATCGACCTGTTTGCGTTTTACTTTCCCCGCATCCGCCGAGAAGGCGAGAATCGTCCCCTGCTTGTCCAGCAGATAGATCTCGATACTCGGATTGATGTCCATGTAGTCACTGAAGGTTTTCTTCAGCGCCAGATCGTTCATCTCCCCATCGATCACCAGGCGGCGATCCGCCACAATGCGTTGCGCCAGATCCCGGTTGAAGTGCTGAGTGATCTCCTGCATATAGCGATTGGTGGTGACCAGGGTGATCAGGGTATAGAGAAGCCCGGTTACCAGAAACAGGCCGATCAGGGCAAGCGAGAGACGGGCATAGAGGGATTGAAACATGCGCACCTCACAAACCCGGCGGCAGCCGGAGCGTAAACTGATCTCGACCGTTCACGCGTCACTCCGTTGATCGCGAAATTTGTAACCCACACCCCAAACCGTCAACACATACTGCGGTTCAGAGGGATCTTGCTCGATCTTTGAGCGTAACCGATTGATGTGGGAGTTCACCGTGTGTTCGTAACCGTCGTGGTTGTAGCCCCAAACCTTATCGAGCAGTTGAATGCGACTGAAAACACGACCGGGATGGCGGGCAAAAAACAGCAGCAGATCGAACTCTCTGGCGGTCAGATCCACCAGTTCGCCTTCGACCTGAACCGAGCGTTTGTTGACATCGATGTAGAGACCGCCCCGTTCAATACTCGCCTGCTCGGTGATGCCTTTAGTATCCTCCTTCAAGGCATCAATACGCCGGAACAGAGCTTTGATTCGAGCCATCAGTTCAGGCACGCTGAACGGCTTGGTCAGATAGTCATCCGCTCCCATCTCCAGACCCAACACCCGGTCGAGCTCGGTCGACTTGGCCGTCAGCATCAGAATCGCCACATACTCTTCGGCACTACGCATCTTGCGGCACAGGGTCAAACCATCCGTATCGGGCAGCATCAAATCGAGTATCACCAATTGATAGCTGTTTTTTCTGAACAGCTCCATGGCTGCTGCACCGTTACTCGCAATATCCGCGTCGTAACCAGCATCCTGCAGATGTTTTTGCACCAGATGGGCAATATCCGGCTCATCTTCAACGATCAGTAACTTACGTTGCATTTAATCAATCAATTCCAGTTATAGGTATAGGTTGCGGTTGGTCTTTATCTTAGGGCCTGTTAACACTAATCCTCTTTAACTAGCGATTGAATCAAAAATCTATAGCGCGACTTTCACGTAATTATCACAAAACAATCACAACTGCAGTCGACACCTTACAATCTGAGTCCTGTTTCAGGCCGCTGATCGGTCAACCAGTAGAATTGGTGGGCAGGCACCACCAACTGCTGCTTGAACAGTCGCGGACTCTCCCCGGAATAGAGATCCTTAAGATTACCATACTCAAACATCCCCCGGTTGCCCAACGCGCTAAGCTCCATGTACTGAGGGCTGCTGTCGAAATTGCAGACCACCAGAACCGAACCCAGCGGCATGAATGGGTCACTGCGCCAGAAGACAAACAGATGAGGATTATCCACTTCAATCAGTTCCCGGTTGTTGAAATCGGCAAATGCGGGAATCCCCTTTCTGGCGGCAATCATCTTTTTCAGGCCATCGAAGATCTGCTGTTCAGGGGTGCCGTGCTGATGGCGGCGTTCCGCCCGCTGCCAATCGATCTTCGGTCTCTGCATCCAGCGGTTATCCCCCGCCTTGTTTTCATCGTTGAGGAACTCCCGGTCATTCAATGTGCCGATCTCATCCCCATAGTAAAGCAGTGGCATACCGCCAAAGGAGCAGATCAGACTGTGCAGCAACAGGATCACCTTGACCGATTGTTCAATCGCCTCAGCATCACCCTGATCAATCGCAGCCTCCAGCCCCACCAGGGAGGCCAGAGATCCGGAGATTCGGGCATCCCCGGTTTTCAGGTTCACTCCGAAGGGTGCGCCACGTGCCGGTGAATCATCGTACTGACCGGTAAAAAAATCGACCAGAAACTTACGGTGGGCCAGCGGCTGGTAACCGGCCCGCTGGATATCTGCATCATCGAAACCGAGACCGATATCATCGTGACAGCGCAAATAATTGAGCCAGGTGGCCCGGTCGAGCTTGGTCGGCAGACTCTGGATACCCTGGCGCAGCAGCTTGGTGTTCTTGGTGGCAACCGCATCCCAGATCAAGGCCATGAAGGTGGCGTTGTAGGCGATCTCGCACTCTTTGGCGATCACCGCATCCTCACCAAAGTATTTTGTGATCTCCACCGGTGCAACGATCGCTTCGGCGATGAACAGAACACCCGGTGCGGTGACCTGACAACAATCCTTCATCAACTGCAGTAGAAGATGGGCCTCACGTTCATTCTGCGAGGTGGTGCCGATTTTCTTCCAGAGAAAGGCCACCGCGTCGAGACGCAGAATATCCGCTCCCTGGTTGGCCCAGAACAGGGTGTTATCCAGCATCTCGATGAATACAGCCGGGTTGTTGTAGTTGAGATCCCACTGGTAGTGATTGAAGACCGTCATCACCCACTTGTTCATCTGCTCATCCCAGGTAAAGTTACCGGGTGAGGTCTCGGGAAAAATCTCCGGCATGGTCTCTTCGAACATATCCGGAATATCACGGTTATCGAAACTGTAATAGTAGTCCTGGTACTTCTGCTCTCCGGCACGGGCCCGTTGCGCCCACTCATGCTCATCCGAGGTGTGGTTGAGCACCATATCCATCACCAGCAGCATGCCTCGTTTACGGGTGGAGGTAGCCAGTCTGTTGATATCCTCCAGGGTGCCGAAACGCTCATCCACATTGCGGAAATCACTGACCGCATAGCCCCCATCGCTGGCGCCATCGGGACAGACCATCACCGGCATCACATGCAGCATGTTGACGCCCAGCTCCTGCAGATAGGGTAAACGCTCCTCCACCCCCTGCAGATTATCGGCGAATCCATCCGCATAGAGGGCCAAACCGACCCACTCCTGACTAAGGAACCAGTTGTGATGCTTCTCCCGTTCGCTGTCCAACTGCTTGAGGGTGACATGGCGCTGCACATAGCGGGTCGCCATGACCTCCACCAGATGAATCAGCTGCTCCTTGAAATCATCCCGTTTTCCGTAGAGGTGGTGGAACAGCAGATGAATGCCATAGAAATTGGCCCCGAGCCGGGTATAGAAATGGCGCAGATCCCGTTTACGAATCTCGGTTTTGAGTTCGTCGAGGATATGATTCAGCAGTGAATGTGAAACCTGTTCATACATATTGCGATACCGGAACCTGTAGCACTAACCAGCGCTCCTCTCCTCACTCTCCCATTGTGACATGAAGTCTGCATAGAATTTTGCTGATGATACGGTAGCACCACGCTTGCCTACAATCGCTGAAGCAAAGGATTGCGCCCTTTGCAGGGTAAGGTTCAGCGGCCAGCGGGCGTTCAGGCCAAGCAGCATCACCGCCGTGAAAGCATCACCTGCACCGACGCTGTCCACGGTTTCCTGACTCGCTTCGGGGACCACTTGCAGGGGTGATGGTTGATCCGACAGTACAAATGCACCCTGCTCCCCCATTGTGACGATCAAACCGGTCAGGTCATGTTTCTGCTTGAAAGCCAGCGCCTGTTTATGCAGATCCCCGGCACCGCCATCCAGTTGATCAAGTTCATGCTGATTCAATTTAAGCCAGTCTGCCTGATTGACCCAGAGCATTACCGCTTCCCGCTGCCACCAGGGTGGGCGTAGATTGACATCGAGGAATACGCTCGCTGTACCATTCTGCTTCAGTCGCTCAAGTGCACTACGGGCGATCCGGTTTCTCAATCCCAAACTGCCGTGATAGAGCATCTCACAATTAAGAGAGTTCAACGCGGCCGGGGCGATAAAGTCATAGGCGGCGTCGGCCATGATCTCATAGCTCGGTTCGCCCTGCTCGAGGGTGATCATGACCCGGCCTGTGGGATGCTCGTCATCCTGTTGCACCCCGGCGGTCTCCATACCCCAGTCAGCCATGGCCTGGAGGATCCGCTCCCCGTCCGCATCCCGACCGACACGACTGACGAAATAGGGGGACTGGCCAAACGCCTGGAGATGCCAGGCGACATTGAACGGTGCGCCTCCGAGTACCTGCTCTCCATTTGGGAAGCAGTCGTAGAGCACTTCCCCAAAAATGATCAGTTTTTTATTATTCATTGTTATCTTGGCCTGTTAAGACGAATTCATCGAACAACGAGTTGAGTTTCAGTTACACAAAGCTTGATCAACCCGACTGCTTAAAGAATAAGCTTATTGGGGTTAAGGATGAATAACACTTACTTTAGCGTTATTTGGTGGGGCATGGCCCCACCCTACACCATGAATTCAACAGTAGGGTGGGGCCATGCCCCACCAAAATCCATTGATAAAACTGGATGCAATGGGTTTTAGTGCTTTATTAAGCGCCATTCGTGTTAAGGATAGCAAATCACGACAGACTGCTTGTAGCATGATCAGACTTCTGTCCAAGTCTATTCAGAGTAGCAGATTGAGCTTCATGGCTCTTCAGGTACATGGCAGCTTCTGAAGAAGTCGTAGTGATCGATCGCCTCAAGAATCCCCAACGCATGGGACTGCTTGGCGAAATAGATCCGTTCAAGATCGATCATATGGGAGAGCTCTTCATGATGGCGGTTGGCCACCACCACGGCCAGAGTATTGCCACGCATCATATCCTCGTCAGAACCGGAGCCTCCCGCGACCAGGATATGTTCAAGGGGCACGTCCAGCCGCTGCGCCACATAACGCAGCGCCTGCCCTTTGGAGGCCCGGGATGGCAACACATCGAGAAACTGCCCAAAGGCGTGAATCACATTGCAGGTCAACTCCTCCTTGCGCAGCAGTGCGTTGATCTCATCAACGGAGGGTGCCTTGTTGGGGTCGTAGTGGTAGCCGATTTTGAAAAAACTCTGATCCTGTTTGGGCTGCGGTTTGATCCCGGGAAGATCGGCCAGAACCCGGCGTATGCCTTTTGGCTGCCACAGATTATCGATATGCTCGCCCCAGTAGTCATCCATCGAAAGACCCTGTGTATAGTGGATCTTGGTACCCAGACTGGTGATCAGTACGTCAGGAATCGGAATCGAGAACTTCTTCATGATGGAGAGGGCGTCATCGAGGCGACGCCCGGTAGCGATACCGAAGGCGGCACATTTCCGGTTTTCACGCACCACCTGTATGAAACGTTTCAGGCCGGTGGGATTACCCAGAAGGTTCTGATCCAGATCGGTAAATATGGCCCGATCCCGATAGCGATACTTGACATGTTTCGGTGGCTTGGTGGGCAGCCTTTCATGTTCTGCGGGCATCGGTTTGATCATTGCCAGATATTTCTTGGCGTGCGCCTTCCACGAGTAGTGCTTGCGAACGCCATTCAATCCGTTGCGCGCAAATTTCTGCCACAAATCGTTATCATGCAGTACCTTCAGCAGACTGCGACGGATCGCTTTCTTATTCAGCGGGTCTACCAGCAGTCCGTTGTTACAGTTGCCGATGATATCCACCGGCCCGCCATTCTCCGTGGCAATCAGCGGTAATCCACTGGCTGCCGCTTCAAGCAGAGTCAAACCAAAGGGCTCCGTCAGCGCTGGATTGACGAATACCCCTTCAGAGAGCGCAGTCAGACGGTAGATCTCCGGCACCTCTTTGGCCAGATGGCGTTTAGGTACGGCAACCCGACCATACAGATCATAGAGATCGATGGTCATCAGAATATCGGTCATCACCGACTGCGGACCACTCTCCATATCCCGGATATCATCCCGGTTCCCCGCCACAATCACCAGATTGGCGGCACTCTGCAACTGACTCGACTCGCCATAGACTTCCAGTAGGGTGAGGATATTCTTGCGCTCATCGGGTCTGGAGAGGGCGAGAATGATCGGCTTGTCGGGATCGCGCAGAAATCGTGACAGGGTTTTACGGAAAGGCACCTTATCCCCACGGGACGGGGGGTAGAACTGAGTCAGGTTGGTGCCGGGTGGGATCACCGCCATATTGTCCGGCTGATAGTGATTGTAGAGGCTGTACTGCTCTTCGATCTCATTGTGGGTACTGGTGATCACCAGATCCGCATTGGCCAGCACCTCTTCCTCCGCTTCCACCCGACGATCCATGTTGTAACGCTCGCGGATCTCCTTTCGACTGAAACCTTTGGCGAGTAGTTGATGCTGTTTATCCCGCCCCAGGGAGTGGCCGGTGTGCACCAACGGAACACCCAGCAGATGGGAAAGCCTTACACCGACATAACCCGCATCCGCATAGTGGGTGTGAACGATATCGGGCATGCGCGGCTGAGACTTCAGCCAATTGAGCAGATTGTCCATGAAGCTATCGAGATGATCCCACAGGGTCTCCTTGGCCAGATAACCTTCAGGACCGGCATCGATCCTTACGATCTTGGCCTTTTCCGACAGCAGTTCGAGGGGTTCTGAATAGTCGTCGCTGATTTCCGCATCGACCACGCGTCTGGTCACCAAATCGACCCGGCTGACCCCATCCCGCTCAGCAAGCGCTTTGGCAAGATCCACCACATACTTGGTTTGACCACCGGTATCGGCATCACGTCCCAATTCGAGATCGTGACCGCGTATCAAACCATGAACACTTATCAGACAGATATACATAGTGGGATCGTCCTGGTTGGGAACCGTATCAACCCTGTATCATGTCAGATCATCATATCAGAACAGGCGCGAAAAATCGTGGCGCTTTCTCTCTCCCAGGCTTACAGACCAGAGTTAAATCATGCGGCAGCACAAGGCTGCAAGTAAGGTGCAGAACTACTCAAAAACACCTACATCCAGATTCAACAGCAGTCCTTTATCAACCTGATCAAATTTCAGGATGGCTACCCCCTGATGATCCTTCAGGAACTCCTCGGCATCGGCCTGACTCTCCAGGGGGATCAGCTCATGCCCCATTGGACCCAGCACATCCGAACCAATCACATAATAGGCACTCCTGGCATCGATACGGGCCAGGCTGTAGTACTCAGTGACTGCGATACGGTCGATCTCACTGGCCTGATGATTAGGCGCCCATTTCTGCAGATCGAGAAGATATTTAAAAAGATCCTTGGCACCATCGAAATGGTGGGCATGACCATCCTTGTAAAGTACCGTGCCGATCCATTCAGGGTATTTTGCGACAAACATGCCACATACCGGGCAGGTATCCTTGGGACCGGGGTTAGGGAGTTGCTGAGCCTGCAGAATCGGTAAATGCAATAACCAGCACGCAACTATCAGCAGACTGGCGCGCAGACGTTTCAGCCCGTTTTTTTTCATACTCATCGATCTGTCATTCATCGAAATAGAGATCATTCTCACGACTCCCAGATTATGTGGTTCAAGCGGAGAATCATGAATTCAACTCCGAAAATCACATCGCTGTGCCAAGTATTACTTGGCACAGCATGTCTCCCATCAACCTTTTTGCTGCTTCATCTTTTGCATCATCTTTTTGCGCCGTTCCGCACGCTTTTTGCGAACCATCATGGTGTCCTTTGCCATTCCTGCATAGGCTTCGCTCAAAGCCTCATCGAAATTTGCCAGAGTTCCCCCCTTTTCCGACTGAGTCGCTTTTGCCGCATCAGCGGAAGCGAAGGCCATCTTGCTTCGGGTGGTCATGGTACCTTTCAGCTTGGCACCGATCAGATAACTCGCCTCATCCACATTGACTAACGGTTTGATCTCACCATCGGCACCGAAATCTGCCGCATAGATCGCCTTCGGACCACGATCGATATTCAGGGAGAGACTGATCGCCAGACAGTGGATCGAACAGGTGGCATCCACCAGGTCATCATCGTAGTGGACCAGATGACGGCTATGGTGCCACTTGGTGCGATCCATTCCGCAATAGGGACACTTGGCATATTTCTCCAGTTCATTCTCCAGGGGATTGGCGTCTGCTGCTGTCTTGGGAATAAACTGCAATGGCGTACCATCCCCATCACAACTGACCCCTGTTGCTTCGACCCAGCCTTTACCCGGCACCATGACACCGACACCCTGGCCTGCCAACGCACCACCGGAGAGACCGGTCAATCCAGCTGCCAACAGCAGCTTCAACAGATTTCTGCGTTCCTTGTTTTTCGTTTCACTCATCGTTTTACTACTCCTCTTCTACTCAAACATAAACGGCGGTTTGAACCATGTACTGAGATTGAACCGCTCAACAACCCCTAAATAATGCGCCGATTCAAGGTTTGTCAGTACGCATCCGACTGGCGGATCTACCAATTGGCCAATCCACGCATAATGTCGTAAAAAACAACCCCTTCATAAACTGTCCACAGCCCAAGCGCGACCACCAGCAGACCAGCCAACCGGGCAAGCGTGCCACGCAAGGTCTTGCCGACATAACCGCCCAGCAGACTGACCGTTACCATGGACGGCAGGGTTCCAGCACCGAAACTCAACATCAGCAGCCCCGCAGTCAACGGATCGGCAGTGGATACCGCTTTCACGGCAACGGAGAACACCAGACTGCACGGTACCAGGCCATTGAGCAGGCCGACCGCGACGGTTGGAACTGAGATCGGTCTGCTCAGATTGGCTATTGGAACGACATGTGCGATCGGTTTGGCCTTCACCGGTCTGTTAAGTGATGCACCCAACAGATTCAATCCCAGTAACACAACCAAACCACCGGCAAGAATCATCAGCAATCCCTGTGCTTTTCCGACAATGCCACTCTGCACCAACACCTGACCGACGACAGCACCACCGATACCGAGTAACGCATAAACGGTAATCCGCAGTGAGTGATAGGTAAGCAGATGGCTTAATCGCAATCTGGGTGCAAAACGGACAAAGAACCCTGCATTGATTCCACTGCACATTCCGAGGCAGTGAAAGCTACCGAGAATGCCGGTTAGAAAGGCCACTCCGAGGGTCAGCTCAGCATTCATATCAACTCATCCACTATCCGGGCAAACAGCTCCGCTGTGGACTCACCGATGATACGGGTATGCAAGCGCCCCTTGCGATCAAGAATGAAGGTGGTGGGCAGACCGATTACCCCATACTCTCTCGCCACCGCCCCCTCCCGATCGAGTAGTACCGGATAGCTGATATTCAGTTTTTCTATGAAAGCGGCTGCTGTTTCACGATCCTGCCGCACATTCACCGCGAGGATCACCAATCCTTTTGAACGGTATGCCTGGTAGACCGGCTCAATGCTCTGCATCTCCGACTCACAGAAGGGACACCAATCGGCCCAGAAGCGGATCACAACAACCTCTCCCGCATAATCCTGTGGAAAATTCAGCCGTTCTTGGTTGAGATCCTGTAACTGAAAAGCGGGTGGCGGCACCCCTTTGCTCAGAGCTGAACTCTCTGACTGACAGCCATTGAGACTGCTCAGACTCAATACAACAAATAAGATGGATATTGTCTGTTTAATCACCACCAGACCTCCATCATGGTGAGCCTTGAAACCCAGACCGACCAGGCTGCGGTAAGGTAGAACTGTATAAAAAAGAACAGCGCCAACCAGCTTATAACAGGCAGCATTTCCGCCACCGTTTGACTCAGACTGACGATCTTCCGCCAAGGTGATACAAACCCGGCGCTTAAAGAGAGTGCGGTTGCTAGAAACAGAGGTATGTAGAGAAAGTAACCCACATAGCCGTGCCCCTGTTTGAGAATGCAGAACGGACAGTGGTGATGAGGGTGCTCATAAATATAGAGCGAGATGGATGAGATAATAGCCAGGAGTGCGATCACAAAGGCTGCAGCCCCCATGATCGATAACAACCAGCCACTCCGTCCACGTAACGCCACCCATACCCCAGCGGCAATAACCAGTATCGCCGAGATAGCCAGAGTGACTATCGATTTTGCCGGAGTGATACCACTTACCTCAGCGGAGATCCCCTGCGCATCGGCGGAGAAGAGCGTTCCGCAACAGGAGGTAATCAGGTTTGGCTCCATCTCAGTGAAATGAAGCCACTGTACAATTGTTTCGGCAACAACCAGCGGCAGTGCCAACAGTAACAGAGCATATTTGAAACGGATCAGCGGATAGTCATAGCCCCGGTTATCGAGATAGTTCAGCACCAGCCAAATGGCTGATACAAAGAACATGGCAATCTTCAAGAACAGTGTGGGCCAACCCCAGGGATTCAGATTCAATACCCCGGTTGCGCACATGGCGCCAACAAACTGTCCCGACAAGGATTCTGCGTTGTAGATGAACAGCAACAGCGAGAGAAACTCAAACAGGAAAGCCCAGATCAACAGGGTTGAGACCAGATAGGTACGCCTTTCCAGTCGAAGCTGCAACTCACTGCCGCTCTGAATATCCCAGTGACGTAAGATTCTGAAAGCAAAAGTGGCTGCCACCAACAGCATCGTGGAAATTATTATCGAAACCATCAGCAGTGCCAGAATGGCAGGATTCAACATCACAGGCTATGTCTCCCCGGCAACCATCACACCATCCTCAAGTTCCACCACCCGGTCGACAACAGGCGAATCGAAGACAACCGGATCATGACTGCTGATCAGAACCGTCTTGCCGGATTTCGACAGCTCATCGAGCAGAGCCATGAACTCACGGGAGAGCCGGCTATCCAGATTGGCGGTCGGCTCATCGGCGATCAGAATTTGCGGATCATTGATCAGTGCACGGCAGATCGCCACCCGCTGAGCTTCACCACCGGACAACCATTCAACAGGATTATCCGATTTATCGGCCAGTAAGAACTGTTCGAGTAGACGATCCGCCCTGTTTCTCAAGCTGCTGGCCTTCAAACCCAACGGGTAGGCCGGCAGCATGATATTTTCCACCACACTAAGCCCGGGAATGAGATTAAAACGCTGAAAAATGAATCCGAAGGTATGCCTGCGGACTTGCGTAAGAAAACGCTCAGGAAGCGAGGAGATGGTACGATCCTGTAGACGTATACGGCCACTGGTTGGCCGTGACAGACAGCCGATCATCGACATCAGGGTGGTTTTACCTGAACCGCTGGCCCCCTTGAGACAACTGATTCGGTTGACCTCAAACTGAGTGGTGATTCCCTGTATCGCCCAAAACTCATTCGGCTTGCCCTGATTGAAGGCCTTACGTACATCTGTTAATTCAATCAACATCACGAACTACCGCATGACCAGATCAGGATCCGTTATGGAGGCCCGCCAGACAGGCACGATGGTCGCCAAGGTATAGGGCAACACGGTAAAGAAAAACAGCGTCGCAAGTTGCAGACCATCCACTGAAGGGGTTATCTGAAAACTGGGATAGAGAACAGACCAACCTTTTAGCACAGGCTCAAACAGACCGGCCGAGGTATAGAACACATGTAAGTAGGCGGCCAAATAGCCAATAAGAAAAGCCATCAGGGAGATGATCACCCCCTCCCAGAACTTCATCCGCATCACTTCGCCAGTCTCCCAGCCAACCGCTTTCAGGATACCGATCTCTTTACGTTCCTCGGCACTCAAACCGGAAGCTTTGTCCCAGGCGAATATGACAAAAGCGAGTACTGAGCCGAGCAACAGAATCAACATCACACCCTGCCGCCAGGAGAAGAGACTCTCATAGGTACGCAGGATCTCCGCTCTGAGTATTGGCCGGCTGTCCGGCAATAACCGTGTCAGTTTCTCTGCAATTTTTTGTATCTCCCGGGGATTTCTCACAGACAACACCAGATCGGTGTAATATGACTCATCAATACCGAACAATCGCCGATAGCCCACTGAACTGATCAGTAACAGATCACTACTGATCAGTTCTGATTCACTCTCCAGCAGCCTTACCACCCGAAAAGAGAATGCTTTGCCTTCATGTGACCGTAGTGTCAGATAGTCACCAACTGACAAACCTCTGGTTCGGGCTATCCCCGCACCAATCACAATATCGTTAATCGATAGATTATCCTGTTCACTGACCATCACTGTATAGTTGGCCTTGACCGCAGGATCGTAGTAGTAGCCCCACAAGCGGCCACGCTTTTCAGTGACACCACGCAGCTTACCGATTCTGTGCAAATACTCTGCCGGCACCATGACACTTCGCCCCGCCTGTATCCGTTGCACAATGATTTCCGGAGAGTCGGCCAGCAGAGCAACAGCTTCGCTGCGCATGGCATGACTGAACAACATCACTGAAGCCAGCATGAATATGATCATTGTGTAGACTGACAGCAGACCGAGACTCTTCCCCTTGTGGCGCATCATTGTGCCCAAGGTATAGTCGATAAAATAACGTTGCTTGCGCAGTATGGTGATCATGGTAAGGAACCGTTCGATGGTTGTAGCAACGAACCTGTGGGGAAATGCTCCAATGCGACGGGATGATCCTGGAAAGCGGAGTGGATATCGGCCTGCGAGGGATGTCTGGTATAGCGGGCCTCGGTGAACAGCGCCAGGTCGGTCAGACCCAGTCGGCTGACCAGCTCAGCCGACTCAGCTGCCTGCGGTAAAACTTGCCCATTCTCTATCGCAACATCCACAAGGCTTGCAATAAAACCTGTCAGCAACACCAGCAGACAGACAAAAAAGGTGTTGGATCTCTTCATCGAATAAATGACAGCGCCATGCAAAAATCAGAAACTGGCTAGAGTCTAGCCGGCCCGCTTTCCATCTCTCATTGACATCAATCATTAATCAAGTTTTCACCGTTTTTTTGCGTCATATGACCCAATTCAGGGCTTGAAAAATAAGGCATTTCACTCGATACCAGAAAATTAAGATCTCCAGCCAAAAATTTCTCTACAGCGATACGCTCCTTGAAACGCAAAACAGGTCCACAGGCTGACATGGATCATCCATTCAATTCTCCTCAGAAGAGACTGGCTAGCTGTCGCCGGTCAGCTGAGAGGAGCCCCCGACCTTGTCACCGGAGCTACTGCTGTTTGATTTTTATAGACGATCGGTCTAATATTTCCCCATGAGCTCTGCCATCCCTCTGAAACGACGTCGCGGCCGGCCCCCGAAAGACCAGGCCGGATTTAATCAAACCAAAGCTGAACTGATTCGTTCAGGTATGGAATTGCTCACCGAAAAAGGCTACAGCGCCACCGGCATTGATGAAATTCTGCGTCGTGTCGGGGTGCCGAAGGGCTCGTTCTATCACTACTTCAAAAATAAGGATGCCTTCGGCTCGGAACTGATCAGTAACTATGCAAAATTTTTCAAGCACAAGCTGGATAAATCACTGGGCAATCGATCTCTCCCTCCTCTGCAGCGTCTGATTGCATTCATGCAGGATGCGATAAACGGCATGGCCCGGCATCAGTTCAAGCGGGGCTGTCTGGTTGGCAACCTTGGCCAGGAGATGGGCGCCCTGCCCGAACCATTCCGCATACAACTGATCGAGGTCTTTGAAGACTGGCAGCAGCGACTGGAAGCCTGCCTGGAGGAAGCCAAAGCGGCTGGCGAGATTTCCCCCACAACAGATTGCAAGGCGTCAGCCTATCTGTTCTGGACAGGCTGGGAGGGAGCGGTATTGCGTGCAAAACTCGAACGCACTCCTAGTGCATTGCAAAGTTATGCAGATTTTTTCATAAACAGTCTGAAATAATTTTTTATTGTTTTTACCTGACGTTTGTCTAACCAATGAGGCACAGATATGTTCAAAGGCGTTCTGATTGACAAGCAAGACGAGAATTATACAGCCACGATTTCCGACATCGATGAAGCGATGCTCCCGGAAGGTGATGTCACCATCGATGTGCACTATTCATCCATCAACTATAAGGATGCCCTGGCGATCACTGGCCAGTCACCGGTTGTAAGACGCTTTCCCATGGTGCCTGGTATCGATCTGGTGGGAACGGTCAGCAGCACCACTCACGGGGATTACCAAGCCGGTGATCAGGTAATCCTGAATGGCTGGGGTGTGGGTGAAAAGCACTGGGGAGGACTGGCGCAAAAAGCCAGAGTGAATGGCGATTGGCTGGTTCGACTACCAAAGTCGTTACAGCCGAAAGAGGCCATGGCGATCGGCACAGCCGGCTATACCGCAATGCTCTGTATCCTCGCATTGGAAAGAAACGGCATCACACCGGACATGGGGAATATCCTGGTGACTGGAGCATCGGGCGGTGTTGGCAGTGTTGCGATTGCGATACTGTCAAAACTGGGTTACTCAGTGATTGCCCTGAGTGGTAAAGCTGAAGCGGAGTCGGCTTTTCTGAAGGAACTGGGTGCTACAGAAATTATCGCAAGCGAAGAACTCGCTCAACCGGGTAGACCACTGGCCAAAGAGCGCTGGGTCGGGGTGGTCGACGTGGTTGGCTCCCATGTACTGGCCAATGCCTGTGCCAGCACCCACTATGGCGGCGTGGTCACCGCCTGCGGTCTGGCGGGCGGTATGGACTTTCCGGCAACGGTAGCCCCCTTCATCCTAAGAGGCGTCTCTCTGATCGGTATCGACAGCGTGATGTGTCCAAAAGTGACACGCCAGCAGGCCTGGGACCGCCTCGAGCAGGACCTGGATCTCAGTAAGTTGAGCAATATTGCGGAAGAGATCGGGCTGTCTGAAGTGATTGAGACGGCAGACAATCTACTTGCCAGGAAGATCCGGGGTAGAAGAATTGTCGATGTGAACCGGTGATTGAGAGCTGATCTGACACGCAAGTGTCAGATCAATCAGCGTTCACCGTGCTCGTAACGGCTTGATGAAGCCATTGGCAATAGAACAGTGACAGTAGATGCTCTGATCTTGACCGAACTATTGCACTGCTTCAGTGCCCGATAAAATCTCTATACCGCTGGTCAGCTGTTCGAAAATGCTACTCTGTTTGTAATCCCCGGCCGATAAGCGGCGATTAAGCGTACTGATAAATCCAGAGCATTTGAAGATAAAGGAATAATCATTGCCAGGACCACATACAGCCTCATTTAATCTTCATACAATTCCATATTTTTATTAAGGCTATTCCTGGGGAATGGCAGGTTTGATATCCAGTAGATGGGTGCCGTTCAGGCAATCAAGGCCCTTCACAAAGACCACACCATCTTCAATAGCCTCGATCGGCAGCACCGCTGCGCCAATAGGGTTAGGCCTGTGGGGGGAACGCAAAGCAAAGGTACCGATCCTCTCGCCACCCTGATTACTCTCCTGCTGTATTGCGCCCCTGTCAGTATTCTCAAACCAGTAGAGAATCAGGATCTGCTGTCCCTTCTTCAAACCAGACAGGCCATCTATGTAGGTATCATAAATCACCAGTTGGCACAGCGGACCATTCAAATTTACATTGTTCGGACAATCCTCTAATGTCCTGTATGGGCTATTGATATGCCCAATAAATTTTAAGTTTGCGCTCATCAGGCTGTGCTCCCGAACAGATTATTTTCCCCTTTTTATTCACATCAAGAGAAGGAAAGATTTTACTGCACAATGATGTCCACAATTACAAAAGATCCATCAACCGAAGTCTTTTTACTTTCGAATCGCTTGCAGAGTGCCAGCATCGCTGAATTACTCATCAGTATATATCCCCGCAATGTCTGGAAACCATTCAGTTTTGCCGATTCGATCAATTTATTCAGCAATTGATAGCCAACCCCCAGCCCCTGATAGTCGTCAACCACCGTGATGGCAAATTCAGCCATCCTCGCTTCATTGGGTAAGTTGATGTATCGGGCGATGCCAATACCACTCTCCTCATCCTTACTGGTTATTGAGGCGCACCAGGCCACCCGGTCCTTACCATCCAGATCAGTCAGATAGTCAAGCTGTTGATCTGTCAAATGATCCAGTACAGTGGCAAAGCGGCTGAAACGGGAACGGGCGGACATATGCTGGAAACCGATCTCGATCTGCTTTTTCAGAAATTCCGCGGTGTGTCGGGTATTGGGTTCCACACAGGGTTGTACCCGGCACTGGATACCGTTCTTCATGACAAATTCAATGGCAGGAATGGAATCAGTCACCGGCTATCAATTTCTCTGCAATCTGCTTGCAACTGTGCAGCAGGCGTTTGGCCAACCTCGGATCATCGATTGCACGACTGATTGCCACTCCACCAATCATCATGGCGGTTACAGCGTAGATATCATCACTGGGCTTCTTTGTCTCCTCCATAGCCTGACGGCTGATGTAACGATTCATGCTCTTGTAAATGCGGGTATAGGCATGTCTCACGTCAGATTCACGGGTGGCGATATCGGTAACCAGGAAGGCAAGCGGACAGGGACTCTCATCACCTTCTACATGGTCCAGATTCAGATAACCCTCCAGCACTCCCTGAAACCACGCCTGCCCCTGTTTGCCATTTCTCAAATGGGCAGTGAAACGACCGTGTTTCGCGGCATGAGTCATCGCCTCGATATAGAGCTCACCTTTGCTGCTGAAATGGGCATAGAAACCTCCATGAGTCAGACCGGCATCCTGCATGATCTCGCTGATCCCGGTCTTTTCATAGCCCTGCTGTAGAAAATATCGTACCGCACTATCGAGAATACGCTGACGACTCTGCTGTTTGTGCTCAGCGGTATAAGGCATGGTTATCAGGGCCTGTTAATCAGTGGCTGAATCATGAGATGAAAATAGCACATGCCAATAATATTATCTTGATCATATTTAGGAACTGACTAGGATCCCTGATGCAACTTCAATGCAAACCTAAGGATAGTCATGAATCATTCACAAATTCTGTTACCAATGATCTGCCTGGTACTGATAACCGGAGGCATGGGGGTCGCCCTGATCGCTGCTCGCTACAAGGCGGTCAAAGAGGGCTCATTGAGCATTGCCTACTTCAAGTACAACCGGGGTGGCCGACCACCGCAATATCTGATCAAAATCAGCCACCATTTTCAGAACCTGCTGGAAACACCACCGCTTTTCTATCTGAGTACGATTGTTATTCTGCTACTGGAGAAATCAGATCCCATCTATCTGGGGTTGGCATGGTGCTACCTCGCTTCACGCATGATCCACAGCTGGATACACTTGGGAAGCAACAATGTGCTGCATCGAAAGAATGCCTTTATTGTCAGCTATCTATTGATTTTCATTATCTGGATTCGGTTGCTATTGCAACTGATGGTGGGTTAAAGAGACCATGCGCACCGGCGGATCAGTGACTGTCGGCTTTCAGCGGTTGATTTTCATCCGCCCCAACCTCGGGCAAACGGAAGGAGAGCAAAGCGGCCAGAATCACAAACAGCGCCGACCACCAGAGACACCCCTGAAGGCCATACGTCTGATAGATCAAACCGGACAGCACGGTACCAATCAGCCTGCCTCCGGCATTGGCCATATAGTAGAAACCCACGTTCATGGAGACCTTTTCATGATCCGAGTAAGCCAGGATCAGATAGGAGTGAACCGCTGAGTTGATGGCGAAGACAATCCCGAACAGAACCAGACCCACGACCAATACCTGCTCCGCCGGCCAACCCTGATTCAGTGCCATGGCTATGGCAGCCGGTAACAGTGCCAGCAGAAAAGCCCACAGGCGCGCCGTTCCCCCACCTGGCCCCTGCCCCTGGTGAACCCGCCCAAGCAGTTTGGGAACACTGGCCTGAACAAAGCCGTAGCCGATAATCCAGAGTGCCAGAAACCCACCAACCTGAGTGAAACTCCAATCCAGCACTTCGTAGAGAAACACCGGCAAACCGACCACAAACCAGACATCCCGGGAGCCAAACAGAAAAAAACGCGCCGCGGAGAGCCAGTTGATTGCTGCCACCTTGGAGAAGACCTGGGAAAACTTCGGCTTCGATTTCATCTTCCCGAGTCCGGCAGGAAGCATCAATGAAGTCGTAATCAAAACCAGCAACAGCATCCCGGCCAAAACAGCCAGTGCACCGCGAAAACCGATCCATTCAAGCAGCGCCGCTCCAATGAAATAACCGGCCCCTTTTAAGGCATTCTTTGAACCGGTGAGTAGCGCCACCCACTTGAACAGTTTGGATTCGCCGCCGTCACGCACCATCGTTTTGACCGAGGCTTTGGCAGACATCTTATTCAGATCTTTGGCAATCCCGGAGAGTGCCTGGGCGATCATCACATAGACCACCGAGAGCCAGGCATCGGGTACGGTCAATGCCATCAGAGCAACCACCTGCAGCCCCATGCCGATATGCATGGTCAGATTGAGGCCGATACGCGCACCCAACCAACCGCCAACCAGGTTGGTGACAATGCCAAAAAACTCATAGAAGAGAAACAGCATCGCTACTTCAAACGGGGAGTAGCCCAGCAGGTGGAAGTAGAGCACCACCAACATGCGGATTGCCCCGTCGGTGACGGTGAAGGCCCAATAGCCCCCGGTCACCACCAGGTAGTTACGTACACCTTGATCCATCTTATCCTGCGGCCACTTTACGCACGATATCGATCAGTCGATTGGCATAACCCCACTCGTTGTCATACCAGGCATAGATCTTGACCTGGCGATCATCAATCACCAGGGTGGATGGGGCATCCACTATCGAGGAGCGTGGATCGTTGACATAGTCGACCGAAACCAGTGGGCGCTCCTCATAACCCAAGATACCTTTCAACTCCCCTTCTGCAGCCTCACGAAGATAGCCGTTCACCTCTTCAGCCGTAACCGCCCTGGGCGCCTCGAAGACAAAATCGGTCAATGACCCGTTCAACAGTGGCACCCGTACAGCATGGCCATCGAGGCGCCCCTCCAGCTCAGGAAAGATCTTGGTAATCGCCTTGGCAGACCCGGTCGTGGTGGGAATCAGCGACTGACCACAGGCGCGGGCTCTTCTTAGATCCTTATGCCCTCTGTCGACGATGGTCTGGGTATTGGTGATATCGTGGATGGTGGTCATGCAGCCATGCACGATACCGATCTTCTCATGCAGCACCTTCACCAGAGGTGCCAGACAGTTGGTGGTACAGGAGGCCGCGGTGATCAAATGGTTGACCTGCGGATCATAGAGATGGTCATTCACCCCATACACCAGATTCAAGGCACCTTCGGTGGGTGCAGCAACGACGACCTTCTTCACCCCCTGATCGAAATAGGATTGAAGCCGTTCCGGTTTCTTGTGATGTTTGCCTGTGGCTTCAATAACAATATCGCAACCGGACCAATCGGTCTCATCGATCGTTGGATTGGATGAGTAACTGAGACTGCTCTCATCGACCCTCAGCGCTGACCCTTCACCCTGGCATTGGCGATCCCAGACGCCATGCACTGAGTCAAACTGCAACAGATGGGCGGAACAGCCGGCATCACCGGCAATTTCATTGATTTGGCAGAACGCCAGATTCGCGTCGTTCCAGCCTGCTCTGAGGCCCAAACGACCCATACGCCCAAAACCATTGATACCGATGCGTGCTTTCAAAATATGCCCCCCAACTAAGCATGAATATAGACAAATCAACAGAACCGGGCAGATTGTGCCGTGATTTTATTGCAATCTGATGACAAATAGCCCGATTGTTCGAGTGGAGCGGAGTTTACAACCCCAGTCTCATCCATCGACGATTAGGACCTTCAACACCATTGAGGCCCATCACAAGGATATGCTAACTGTTTGGTCACCACTTTGATATGTGTCCTATACTCGGAGAGTGTTTCAATCTTTCAAGTCGCACTCAAAACATCGATATCTTGGAGACCTGTCCGGCGCGTTTGCCGATCTTGGCACCTTTCTGCCGATTGTCATCGGCGTTTTAACCTTACAAAAGGTCGATCCCACTGGGTTGTTGATCGGCTTTGGTCTGTTCGCCCTGGTTGTGGCTGCGGTCTATCGTCGCCCGATTCCAATCCAACCGATGAAGGTGGTTGCCGCCATCGCCATCACCCAGAGCCTGGATGCCCAGACGATCGCGGCCACCGGTTTTCTATTGGGACTTACCGTTGTTCTGCTCTCGCTGTTCGGCATTCTCGATCTGCTGGCACGAAAAATACCCACCCCGGTTATGACCGGGATCCAGCTCGGCGTCGGATTGATGCTCGCATGGGCCGGTATCGGGCTGGTCATTACCGACCCCTGGACCGGAATCGTCGCCACAGGATTACTGTTTCTCCTGCTGGCCACCCCCCTGAAGCCCATTGCCGCCGTGGCGATTGTCATCGGCGCCTGCCTCTGGAGCCTGTCGACCGCACAGAATCCGCTGACAGACTTACACCTGGCTCTGCATACCCCCAACTGGACCAGCTTCGGCTGGCCTCAACTTGGTCTCTCGGCACAGACCATTCTACTCCCCCAGCTCAGCCTGACACTGACCAATGCCATCCTGGCCACAGCGGCCATCGCCGGCCACTATTTCCCCGAGGATAAACAACGCATCTCCCCGACCAGACTCGGTTTCACCACCGGTGCGGTGAATCTGCTGCTGGCCCCATTCGGTGCTTTTCCCATGTGCCATGGCGCCGGAGGGCTGGTAGTACAACACCGCTTCGGTGCCCGCAGCTGGCTGGCGCCAGCGCTTTTCGGCATCACCATGATCACCCTAGGGGTATTGCTCGGCCCACAGGCACTGCAGATTCTCCTGCTGATCCCCCTGGCAGCGGTAGGTGCACTGCTAATCTATGCGGGACTCGATCTCGCCTGGCACAAATCACTCACCTCCTCTACGCCACTCGATCTGAGCGTCATACTGCTGACCGGAATCTGCTGCGCAACGATCAATGTGGCTGTCGGTCTACTGATTGGCTGGGGCTGGTTTCTGATCGGTCGATCCCTATTCCTAAATAAGAATAGAACAGAGTGACACCACTTGATCTGCAGATCATTGAAGCATCGATTCAATGGATCTGGAGGTTGATGGAGAATTAGGGCGTCGTGAACAACAGCTGCCGAGGCATACCGGTGAACGGTATTAACAACATAACGTATGAAAGGGAATCCAATAGACTCTGTAGCACCCTAGTGTCGATTAGGCAAGTATTCAGGAAATAGAGCGATTGTATAACCAACAGACGTTATCGGCCATGCCTATAGGGACCGG
The DNA here is from genome assembly GCF_058244685.1 of Candidatus Thiodiazotropha sp. AKAK2. Taxonomy (NCBI): domain Bacteria; kingdom Pseudomonadati; phylum Pseudomonadota; class Gammaproteobacteria; order Chromatiales; family Sedimenticolaceae; genus Candidatus Thiodiazotropha; species Candidatus Thiodiazotropha sp. AKAK2. Next base: position 34,142 of record NZ_JBSYOP010000019.1, read on the forward strand.
GTTATTTTCCCGGTTTCGATAATGAACTGGTTAGAGTCCGTACAAAGAGGATGACCAGAGTTTAAAATAACATTTCACAAATGGTGATTGCGATTCTTCCACACCAATCATCCTCAATGATTCCTATTTCACCATAATCATGATTTTTTCAGAGATAACCGGTGGATTAAACGGTACATGGTTCATATCGCCCAACACCAGTTGCAGACTGTGTTCGCCTTTAGGGAGCTCCAGAGTAACCTCGGTCTGACCACCACCAAAGTGACGATGCCTATCATCGGATGGCAGTGGTTGATCCATCGCCGGCATCTTATCCACATTGATCAACAGATGGTGATGACCGGTCTTGGCTTTGTCTATCCCCGCTGGAGCAACTCCCATACCTTTCAAACCGAAGGTAACAGTCACCGGCCCGGAAAGGGTTTCACCATTCTTCGGTGAAATGATATAGAGATGGGCACCTTCGGGGGCCGGTGTACCAGCCAACAGAAGCGGCATCCCCACCAGCATGAGAATGAGTCCTGAGAACACTTTAGTCAGATTTGAAATCATGGTTTCCTCCTCGGATGATTTTTTTAGTACCTTATATTGAGGACCTGTTAATGTTTGCACGCTTGATCCTAACAGTCCTACTTATAAGTTTGTTGTTGCTGGGATCTCATCAATGAGTCGGATCCAACCCCATTGATCACCAAACTTCAGCAGCCCATCCAGCCCACACCAGGTAGAGATTCGAGTTTACCCGGGCTGATATTAAGACAGTCACTCAGCTTGATGGTTGAGTGAGGATAACCCTTGAGAATTAGGTAAATATTTGGCCTTGGATCTCTGCATCATATAGATCAGTCAGTTATCACACAGCTGCACCTCTTCACCCCGACAAAGGCCAGGACATATGAGAATCGATGGAATGTCACCGATACTCACTGCAATGGCGCTTCGATCTTAGGCTCTCCACGAATTGGGTACTATTCACTCTTCAAGGTGCTCGGCCAAAAGTTCGGTCAGACTGATCACCTCGGCATCCATTTCATAGTGTTCGATACCCTCCTCCAGGATGATCCTGCAGTTGGCGCAAGCAGTAACCATGGTATCCACCCCGGTCTGATCGAGCTGTCTCTTTTTACGGGTGAAAACCTCCAGCCTGAGTTCTTCGGCGCGCTCATTGGCACTCACTCCACCACCACCACCGCAACACCAATTCATCACTCCGTGATCCGGCATCTCTTTGAAATTGTCTGCCACACTGTTGAGTAACACCCTGGGCTGATCCACCACACCACCCCGACGAACGATCTGACAGGGATCATGCAGTGTCATCGGGGTCTGCTCGGTGGACTTCAACTTCAACCGCCCTTCCGATTGCAACTGCTCCAGCAGTTCCAGGATATGTACAACTTCAAAATTGAAGGCCCTGCCGATCAGGTTTGGCCCTTCCCAACGAATCGCAGTATAGGCATGTCCACACTCCGGGCTGACAACATATTTCACACCCAGATCTTCCGCCGCCTCCACCACTCTGCCTACCAGTTCAGCTGCAATCTCTTTATTACCAATCTGAATACCACTGTTGGTCGCTTCATAGGCTTTGCTGCTGATGGTCCATGAGACACCGGCACTCTTGAAAATTCTTGCGATGCTTTCGATGTACTCCGGAAAATTGACAATCTCCATGGAGGAGAAGAGTGTCATGTAATCGGCACCCTGTTGGTCCACCGGGATGGTCAGCCCCGTATCCTTCTCCACATGGGACAGGGTGGCCTGTAGGGTCTTGAAGGTAACGCCCATTGGGCTGCCAAATTTCAGCGCACGCCGGGAAGCCTCTTTCATTCCTTCCGGTGCGTAACCTGCGACAGAAAATGCTTCACGCTGCTTACGGATCATATAAGTGATATCGTTACCCACCGGACAGACCATGGAACAGCGCCCACACAGGGTGCAACTGTCATAGACCAGAGTCTCCCAGTCGGCAAAATCCTGCTCGGTGAGTTCTTCACCCATACCCAGTGAAGCACCGAGCTTACCCCAGAAAGTCTTCTCACGGCGCCAGAGTTTCTTCATCGGCTCCAGCTTATAGATCGGCGTAAAGTGGGGATCCCCGGTCTCCGTATAGAAGAGACAGGCCTCGGCACACAGTCCGCAATGGACACAACTGGAAAAGTAGGAAGCGACTTTCGCATCGAGCTGCGCCTTCATTGCTTCCACACCAAGGTCAAAGGTTTCACTCATCGACAGGTCTCCCAAATTCTATGCGTTTACACCTTTACGTCCCATGGTCGCGCCGGTATATCCCCGGCTCATGACAAAGGTAAAGGCATGCATCAACTTGCTGAATGGAAAGTAGAGCAGCAGCAGTTCAGCCAGCAGCAGATGCAGAAGGCGCAATGCCTCGAAGGACTGGGCGAGTGCCAGGCAACCGCTCAGCATCACAACAAACACCAGTATGGCTCCCACATGATCATCCAGATCGGAGAGTAACCTTGTGACTGGATTGAGCAGTCGATACAGCCACAGAAAGATCAAACCGGCGAACGCCAGTTCTGCCGATACGATGAATGCCCAATAGGGCATTGCAGGCCAGGAGAAACCGGTAATCCGCTGTGCAAAAAAATCGATATGGGGTTGTGCGAAAAAGAGCAGCGCGAACAGCCCAAGATGAAAGGCATAGCCGGCGATCAGTTGCAGTTTACCCCGTTTTGTCACGGTACGCTCAGGAACAAAACGGCTGAACATCGCACGAAAAGCACCATTGCCCGCACTGCCTTTCGGTACAGCAAGATCGCTTCTGACACCACTCAACAGAATGGATACAATCCGCCAGATCACACCGATCACAAACACAGTCAGTGCGAAGGTCCAAAGTGGCCCATCGATGAATTCCCCGATCATTTGCCATGCTCCTGAAGATGCAGCTTGACCCCGCCTGGGGGTTCGCTACGCCTTAATCGCTCCACCGCCTCATTGGAGAGATCCTCGCCACGCTCGATTACTTCAGTTGCCCAATGGTCATGGTGCTCCTTGGCCCAGTTAAGATCACAATAACCGGTAGTCATGCCTTCCAATGCGCCCTCCATGCCTACTGAACCGATATAGATGTGTCCCATGATCACCACAATCATCAACAGTGCCCCAAGTGCATGAGCCACATGAGCGAGTTCCATCCACTCTCTTCCCTGACCAAACAGTGGAAACACCAATACAAGGCCTGAAGCGATGATCAGACCACCGACCAGGATCAGCAACCAGAACATGCTTTTTTCGCCCATATTGAAAAAATTGGACGGTACATGTTTGCTACCGATGATCCCCCCGCCCCGCAGCAACCAGCTCAGATCGCCTCGTTGGTAGATATTGCGTCTGACAAAGCGGAAAAAGATCAGTACCACGGCGATCAGAAACAGGGGTCCCATCAGGTTGTGCCCCTCTTTGCAGGCCGATGCCAAGATAGAAAACGCCTCCTTGCCCATCAGCGGAATCAGCACCGGTCTGCCAAACAGAAGAATCAGTCCACTGATTGCAAGAAACAGAAAAATCGAGGCCACAAACCAGTGGATCATCCGTTCATAGGTGGTATATCGAAACAGTTTACGATCCGATGGGCCGCCTTCGATTGGCACCTTGCCTCTGATCATGTAGAAGATACCCAACAGGATAAACACACCAGCCAGTATCGAACCGCCGATCGGTATCAATTGCTGCATACGGAACTTACGCCAGGTATCCCCATAGGCATTGATCAAAACACCGCTATCGACACCCCGCACCTGGGAGTTACCGATATTACCCCCCTCTCTCTGACGTACATCCCGCCATAACTCTGCAGCAGGGTTAAGTACCATCACGGAAGGCATTTCCCGGCCGCTCTTGGTCTCTGCAATGATCTCGAGAGGCAGGCTGTAGAGCAGCAGAAATACCAGTAATCCGGTAAATGAGATGCGCCCCATATAGCGACTTATCCTCTCACTGTTATTAATCATTAACCTCATCCTGGTGGCCTGGTTTTTGTTTAGTCCGCTCATCAATGTGAATAAACACAAATCTGTTTTTACTGATGGTTGGTAAGCAGGTGATTGAAGCGTCATCTCCAGCCTGCACCCATCAGTTATTTTTAAATAAAACCGTTTATGTGGTCTCTTGAAAATCGGTCATTGTAAAAAGCGCCGAATCCATCTGATCGATTTTCCCGATTCCGGCCTAGCTTGGGGTAACTCTCTTCAGATCAATCAGAACCTCCTGGAGCCTGCGTTTTAAAAGCAACAAATTGACGATTAAACCCTGCCAAGTCACTCAATATTGCAAGGTGCGGCGAGGCCGCACCCTACGATATGTTTGAGGACTTTATCCTTATCACTCTTTCGAGCTGCTTTTACCGCTCATGTTTTTCGGCGCCCTGAATGAGGACTCCCGATAGGAGACACCCCGGGCCATCACACTGGCACTGCGGTTGATGATGCGACTGCGATAGACGTCGGAGATCACATCCGCATCACCGGCAAGCAGGGCTTTGGTGGAACACATCTCTGCACACAGTGGCAACTTACCTTCAGCAAGTCGGTTCGAGCCATATTTACGATGCTCATCCGAGCTGTTGTCCGACTCCGGACCACCGGCGCAGAAGGTGCATTTGTCCATCTTGCCACGGGTGGCGAAGGCGCCATCTTCCGGAAATTGAGGTGCGCCGAAAGGACAGGCGTAGAAGCAGTAACCGCATCCAATACAGATGTCTTTATCGTGCAGCACCACGCCATCCTGGGTGGTATAGAAACAATCCACCGGACAGACTGTTGCACAGGGGGCGTCAGAACAGTGCATGCAGGCCACTGAGAGAGAGCGTTCTCCCTCATCCCCGTCGTTGATGGTCACTACCCGACGACGGTTGACTCCCCAGGGCACCTCGTTTTCATTCTTACAGGCAGTCACACAGGCATTGCATTCGATGCAACGTTCAGGATCACAATAGAATTTCATTCGTGCCATGTCGTATATCCTCTGTTAAACCCGCGCTCAGGCTTTCGTGATGCGACACAGGCTGCACTTGGTTTCCTGCATCTGTGTAACGGAGTCGTAGCCATAGGTCATGGCCGTGTTACAGGCTTCGCCCAACACATAGGGATCGGCCCCTTCGGGATACTTATCGCGCAGATCCTTGCCCAGGAAATGGCCGCCGAAATGGAACGGCATAAAGGCCACACCGGAGCCAACTCTGCGGGTTACCATGGCTTTCACCTTGATCTTTGCGCCTTCGGCACCTTCCAGCCAGACATCATCGCCATCCTTGACTCCGGCGTTGTTGGCATCCCTCGGATGCATCTCGACAAACATATCCTGCTGCAGTTCGGCCAGCCAGGCATTGGAGCGGGTCTCATCGCCACCGCCTTCGTACTCAACCAGACGCCCCGAAGTGAGAATGATCGGGTAGTCCTTCGAGTAGTCCTTCGCCTGGATCGATCCGTAACGCACCGGTAGACGATAGAAGGACTTGCGGTCTTCATAGGTGGGATACTTCTCCACCAGATCTCTGCGACTGGTATAGAGTGGCTCCCGATGAATCGGCACCGGATCGGGGAAGGTCCAGACCACGGTACGGGCCTTGGCGTTACCGAAAGGTGCGCAGCCATGTTTGATCGCCACCCGCTGGATGCCGCCGGAGCGGTCGGTCTTCCAGTTCTTACCCTCCGCAAGGGCCTGTTCTTCGGGGGTCAGATCGTTCCACCAACCAAGCTTCTTCAACAGTTTATCGGTAAATTCCGGATAGCCGTCCTTGATCTCCGAGCCCCTGGAATAGGCACCGTCCGCCAGCAGGCTGACGCCGTTGCGCTCCACCCCGAACCTGGCTCTGAAGGTCAGGCCGCCGTTGGCCACCGATTTACTGGTGTCATAGAGATTCGGTGTTCCCGGATGACCCATCTCAGCGGTGCCCCAACAAGGCCAGGGCAGACCGTAGAATTCACCATCACAGGGACCACCCTCTGCCAGCAGTGAGGTATAGTCGAAGGTGCCCCAGTTCTGCTGTTGCTTCTTCATCCGTTCAGGACTCTGACCGGTATAGCCGATGGTCCACATGCCTCTGTTGAACTCCCGGGTGATATCCTCGATCAGCGGTTCATCGTTGGTCACCTTGATGTTCTTGAACAGTTCGTTGGCAAATCCGAGTTTGTTTGCCATCCGATACATGATGGTATGGTCCGGTAATGACTCGAACATCGGCTCGATCACTTTATCCCGCCACTGCAAGGAACGATTTGAAGCGGTCACCGAACCATAGGTTTCGAATTGGGTTGCCGCCGGCAGCAGATAGACACCGTCGGTTCGATCATGCATCACGGCAGAGACGGTGGGATAGGGATCGACGATCACCATCATATCCAGCTTCTCCATCGCCTTTTTCATCTCCGGACCACGGGTCTGACTGTTCGGCGCATGTCCCCAGAGCACCATCGCCCGCACATTATCCTTTTGTGCAATGTTGCCCTTCTCTTCCAGAACACCGTCGATCCAGCGGGATACCGGTATCCCCTTGGTGTTCATCACTGGAACATCCTTACCCTTGGACTGTTCGTAGCTTCCCTGATCGAAGCGCCCTGCGATGTAGTCGTAATCCACATCCCACACTTTGGACCAGTGGCCCCAGGCTCCTTTCGAGAGTCCGTAATAACCGGGCAGTGTGTGGGAGAGCACACCGAAGTCTGTGGCACCCTGAACATTGTCATGTCCACGAAAGATGTTGGTGCCACCACCGGAAACCCCCATATTGCCCAGGGCCAGCTGGAAGGCGCAGTAGGCGCGTGTGTTGTTGTTGCCAATGGTGTGCTGGGTGCCACCCATACACCAGATGAAGGTGCCCGGGCGATTATCCGACATGGTCTTTGCCGCGGCATAGACCTGGTTCTCAGGCACACCGGTTACCCGCTCCACTTCATCGGGTGTCCACTTGGCCACCTCTTTTTTCACCTCTTCCAGACCATAGACGCGCTGACGGATGAACGTTTTATCCTCCCAGCCGTTTTTGAAGATGTGATAGAGCATGCCCCAGATCAGCGGCACATCAGTACCCGGACGCAAACGCAGAAACAGATCCGCATGGGCTGCGGTACGGGTAAAGCGTGGGTCGATGACGATCAGCGGTGCGTTGTTCTCCTCTTTGGCCTTGAAGACATGCTGCAGGGAGACCGGGTGAGCTTCGGCAGGATTCCCGCCGATAATGAGAATCGCCTGGGAATTGTGAATATCGTTGTAGGAGTTGGTCATCGCGCCGTAACCCCAGGTGTTGGCAACACCGGCTACGGTGGTGGAGTGACAGATGCGCGCCTGATGATCCACATTGTTGGTGCCCCAAAAGGCGGCAAATTTACGGAACAGATAGGCCTGTTCGTTATTGTGTTTGGCCGATCCCAACCAGTAGACCGAATCGGGCCCGGACTGCTCACGAATCTCCAGCATCTTGTCGCCGATCTCATTGATCGCCTGTTCCCAGGAGACCCTTTTCCATTTGCCGTCGACCAATTTGGTAGGGTATTTCAGTCGACGTTCGCCATGACCGTGTTCTCTGACCGAGGCCCCTTTGGCGCAATGGGCGCCGAGATTGAAGGGGTGATCGAAGGCCGGTTCCTGGCCTGTCCAGACACCGTTGTGCACCTCGGCTATGATGCCGCAACCCACAGAGCAGTGCGTACAGATGGTCTTCTTCAGCTCGACCTGGCCACCTGCTGTATCCGTGGCGGCTTCAGCCCGTTTGATCATCCCAGGGGTAAAACCTGTGGCCAGCGCGGCACCGCCAGCCATCAAACCTGAATTACGCAGAAAGCTGCGCCGACTCATCGTCTTGCCAGCAGCTGATTGCTTCGATGGCGCCTGGGCTTTGTTGAGTTCGGTTACAGAGTCAGAGATCTTGTGTAGTTTCATTCCGGTACCCTCGATGACTCAACGGATCGTGGTCTTGTAGTAGGCAGCAATATGAGGTGTCAGTCGATAACCTTTCTGAGACTCCGACTTCTCCTCACTGGCCTCATCCAGAGAGGCGGCTGTCAGACCGGGAAGAGCGGCTATGGCGGCCACACCGACACCAGCTCCGGCGGTACCCCGCAGAAAGGCCCTGCGTTGGTTATCCGGTGTTTGTCTGGACTTCTTATTCATCGACTCTTCCTCCGTTGGATAGTCATTCGATCATTACTGGTTTCACTTCATACGGTCATATTCAGGTAGCGCTTTTCCAATGCCATATAGGCGGATCCGAAGCGTCCCACGGCCTTATAGAAGACAGCTGACCTGGCTTCACTCAAATCCGTAAAAAACCGCTCCAGCCAACCGGCCATATGGGCTTCGAAAAACTCTGCCTGCAACTGAAAGGGCTGTGATTCCTGAATCAGGATGGCCATCACTTCACACAGTGCCGCCACATGATCTTCCGGTTCGGTAACACCTTGCTGGCGTTGAAAGCCCAAACGGACCAGATCATCACGCAGGCGTCCCAATGGCCTCTCCATCAGAAAACCAGTCTGATACCAGGATCCGTATGGCACCAGCTCTCCCCGACCCATGCCGATAAACAGATTGTGAAACTCATCGTCAACAGCGCCACAGTTCGAACTTGCCGCCGACAGTCCCAACATGGTCATCGACAACGCCAACTCATCAACCTCCGAAGTCAGCTCGGTGAATGCGGAAACCTGACTCAGCACCTGCTGATCCGGTGGATTCCTAAGCAATTGTGCCAACATGCCATAGGCACCGACCCGACACTGCTGCTCTTCATCCAGACCAATCACCTCACCGGCATAGCTTGACTCTTCGGTTCTCCACTGGTTGTTAATTGAGTTGTTTTGCGTCCTGGGGCTCAGGTCATTCATCACACGCTCCTCGGATAAAGCAATTGCAAGCCGTGGACCAAATCCACGGGTAAAAAAATGACAAAAGGGGAATTGAATGGCGTAGCATCGGTGGTTTTATTGGCGAATCTGTCCATCCATCGCGTCCGGGTCTTGGGCAATATCAACCACTCGGCACTCATCACAGAGACTCAGACGCCTGATTGCCCGTTCATTTTGAAACATGTAGTGGTCACTGAGTCGGCTGCGCATCTTCTCGATCACCGAATGGGTCGCGAAGGGCTTGCCACAGGAGACACAGTGAAATGGCTGCTCTTCGTGCAGGGTACGCGGCTGCTTTCTGCTCTCAGCATCGAACAACAGCCTGGGGGCAATCGAGATCGCATCCTCGGGACAGGTGCTGGTGCAGAGACCGCACTGCAGGCAGTTGGCCTCGACAAAGCGGAGTTGCGGCTGCTCACCCGAACCGCTCTGCAGTGCTTTCCCCGGACAGACACCGACACAGGAGAAACAGAGGGTGCAGGCGTGGCTGGAGACCGTGACACTGCCGAAAGGAGCACCCTGACTCAGACTGGCCATGGGTTCCGCCTGTTTTGACTGGCTGTAGAGGTGGTCGATTGCCAGATAGGCGGTCTGACGCTTATCCCCAAGTCCGGAAAAACCGGCTGTTTCCAACTCAGGCATCTGCGAATGGGCTTCAACCTGGTCTGGCTGGACCAGTCTGATCACCCCGGCAGGATAGCCCATGGCGGTCAGAATCTCTTCAGCGGTGGTCAATTGCTGCTGCAGGGCGTCACTCACACCGGCGGACATCTGCTGACGATCCACCAGCCAGACCGCCCTGGCGCCATAAGCCAGAGCCGAGAGCCAGACCTCCAGCCCCACACTGGCCAGCTCTTCCACCTGCATCACCAGGTGATTGCCCAGCGCTGGCTCTGCAAAGGATTGATCGCCCTCCCCGGTGATCAGCAGCAGCGGATCCACGCCTCCCGCGTCACGGTAAACAGAGAGTAGTTTTCGCAACCGCTCCAGGGTGTCCTTTACACTGGGGTAGACATAGCGTATTGCACCGCTTGGGCAGACTGTGGCACAGGCTCCTCCGCCCTGACAGAGATAGGCGTTCACCTCGATGGTCTCAGCCAAGCTGCTGATGGCTTCCGCGGGACAGACATCGAGACAGCGGCTACAGGCTGTTTTTCCCGATCGACCATGGGCGCAGATCTGCGGGTCGTAATCGAAATAGCGAGGCTTTTCGAACTGCCCTTTCATCTCCCCCATTGCACCAATCACCTGATCCAGTTCTGCATCATCCCCGGCACAGTGGAAATAGCCAGGCGGTGTCATTGCCCGATCCAACAGGGGCTCAGTGGATAGATCAAGAACCAGATCCACAGCCAGAAGCTCATAGTTGGCCTGCCCGGCCTCTCCGAGATGGATCTTGAAATCTCCCAGATAGCCATCAATCTCAATCGCCCGCCCCCCAAGCGGCACCAGCGGCGCCCCCGGCTCTTCGGCGCCAGCGGTGAGTATTACCATGGGGTGCAACTGATCACCCAGCCCCGGGGCAACCTCCATCGCCCGGTGATCACCGATCACTGCCAAACGCCCGCGGCTCTGGTAGTTAACCAGCCCTGTGGCCTCAATTCTCACCCGCCCCATGGCGGCCTGGGCCTCACGCCGGGCCTGATGATTGATCTGTTGAATGGTGTTGTTGTTCGTCTCGTTCATGCGGGGGTCTCTCGGTTGTCATTGCCATCGTCATCGGATGGTTGTTGGTCAGTAGGCGGATGCGGATCCTCCGCTGAGGTTTCATCCTTGCTCTCCACTGCAGCCGTTGCAGACTCACCCGGTTCCGCCTCAGCCAGGGCCTGCTGCTCCACTTCTTTCTGCTCTTGCACCTCTAGCTGATGCTTGAGATCGGCGGTGATCACATCGCCGAGGGCTTCGAACTTGGTAAAGTCCTCCGCATAGTCATCCAGGCCGTCACAGAGATTGAAATCACTGCCGTGGAAGAGTTTGCGCAAGGCTATCTTACGAAGCGGCTCTGAGACTTTGGGAGAGAGAAAACCGCTGTAGTCGGAAGAGTCGTTGAGCGACTCCAGGGGTGGCATATCCTCATCACAGGGTTGTTCCAGCGGCTGTTCCGCTTCGGCCTGCTCGACCAGAGGCTGCTGAGAGGCCAGTTTTCGATCTGACCAGCGCCTGATAAAATTCTCATCACGGCTGTTTCGCAGCTCATTCAGAGGCTTTTTTTCATCCCGCTCCATGAGAGTCCCTCTCAGACTTTCGCCAATCCGCCCGTTTGCGTTTGCTGCGCTTGGTTGGCACATAGTGGGCAAGTACAAAGGCCTCAGCCCATTGATAGATCTCGGCCGGAACCGGAACGGCGTAGATTGCCTCATCACCCTCCAGATAGGCGTGAGCCTCATCAAAACTGAAACTCACCATAAACGGGGTCGGTGTACCGTCATCCGACATATCGGCAACCACATAACAACAGGGGTTTGCAGAGAGCAGATTGTGATAATAGCTTTCGCACTCATCCTCATGCAGCCTGAGCTTGAAACCGGCATGCAGGTAACGGCTGGTCTCCTGCTGCTCGTAAATCATCTCCGCCTGTTTCGAATTGGCCGTTGTACCGGTTGCCAGCACACCCACGGCTTCCCATTGATAGGGCTGCCATCGATTGGCGCTGGGTGACTTTTGCGTAATCACCGATAGCGAGAACTCCCGGGGCAGGTCGTCACCGATTCTCTTCTGTGATGCAGACATGCTCGACACCTCCTGATAGGAACCTTCTGGAGTGAACCGCAAGTTATGTACCAGAAAGCCGATGTGGAAAATCGGCAGAGAATTCACGGCACCGGAAAATAATCCAAAAATTGGAGCTGTGGCAAAACAGGGCAAAATGTCCCGTTCTTATTCACTGAGTGAGACATTTAATACCACCACCTGCTCTCACCCCACGTAGCATGGGCCTTAAATGGGGTATAGGAATCCGGTATGACTCTTGCTCATAGAGAACAAGCGCTTATTGAGAGACCCTGATCCATGTCCGAAACAAATAATAAACCGGCCGCTGAAACCCATCGCCTGACTGACCGCTTCAATCGTCAGATCACCTATCTGCGTATCTCGGTCACTGACCGCTGTGATCTACGCTGTGTCTATTGCATGTCTGAAGATATGAAGTTTGTCCCCAGGTCGCAGCTGCTGACCCTGGAAGAGCTCTATCGGGTAGCCCGGAGTTTCGTTGAGATGGGGGTGCATAAGATCCGCATCACCGGCGGCGAGCCTCTGACTCGACGGGGTATCATGCAGCTGTTTCAGGCACTCGGCAGACTGCCCGGCCTGAAAGACCTGACCCTGACCACCAACGGTACCCAGCTGCCCCGCTATGCCAAGGCTCTGAAGACCGCCGGAGTTACCCGGATCAACATCAGCCTGGATACCTTGCAGGCGGATCGTTTCCACGAGATGACCCGGGTTGGCGAACTACAACGCACCCTGAACGGTATCGACGCCGCCCTGGAGGCCGGTTTCAAACGGCTGAAGATCAATACGGTGATTCTCAAGGATCGCAATCATGATGAAGTGGTCGACCTGGTGCGTTTCGCAGAAGCTCGCGGTATGGACATCAGCTTCATTGAAGAGATGCCGCTTGGGGTGATCAGCGATCATGATCGGCAACAGGTCTACTACTCTAGTGACCAGGTTCTACAGGATATCCAGCAACACTACGAAACGATTCCAACCACTGAAACCACCGGTGGACCGGCCCGCTACTATCGCCTGAATGGTTCGCAAAGCCGGGTGGGATTCATCTCACCTCACAGCCACAATTTCTGCGAACACTGCAACCGGGTGCGCCTGACAGCAGAAGGGCGGCTATTGCTCTGTCTAGGCCAGGAGCACTCCATGGATCTGCGCCGTGTGGTACGCGCCAATCCACTTGATGACGCCCCCTTGCGTCAAGCCATCATCGATGCCATGGAGATCAAACCCAAAGGACATGAGTTTGACCTCAGCAGCCAGCCGGTGCTGTTCCGGCATATGAATGTTACCGGAGGATGAGGTGACCGCAATGAACAAGGCAAATGAGTACACTCATCGCCCGCAGCTTACCGATGCCGGCCTGAGTGCCGCCCACCCTGCCACAGCTGTAGATGAATACGGTGAGATACGCCGCGGCCGGGTAGCCGCAGAAAGGGCGCTGACCGTCTATCTGGATAAACAGGAGATCGTGACTCTGATGACCCTGGGCACCCGCCCGGAGATGTTGGTATTGGGTTGGTTGCACAACCAGAGACTGATCAAGACAATCGATCAGGTCAAGGCCATCCAGGTGGACTGGGAGACCGAATCAGCCGCCGTCACCACCTTTGACGGCATTCCGGACCTGCAACAGAAAACCGCCCGCAAAACGGTGACCACAGGCTGCGGTCAGGGCACGGTTTTCGGTGATCTGATGGAGGATCTGGATAAAATCGAACTACCCCAAACCACCCATCGGCAATCCGGGGTCTATGCCCTGCTGAAGAATCTCAGCAGCTATAACGAAGTCTATCAGCGAGCCGGCGCCGTACATGGTTGCGCGCTCTGCCGGGGTGCCGAGATCCTGCTGTTCATCGAGGATGTGGGACGACACAATGCGGTGGATGCGATTGCCGGCAATATGCTGCTTGATGATATTCCCGGCAGGGACAAGCTCTTCTACACCACCGGACGATTGACCTCGGAGATGGTGATCAAAGTCGCGCAGATGGGCATACCTTTTCTGCTTTCCCGTTCGGGTGCCACACAGATGGGCGTGGAACTGGCCAAGCGGATCGGGGTGACCCTGATCGCACGAGCCAAGGGTAAGCACTTTTTAATCTATAACGGTGCAGAGAATATTACTTTTGACGCCATACCGCCGGTGCGTTATCAGACCAACCATAAGAAACCGGTGGAACACGCCAAGAGTTGAATTTAAGGAGAGGATATGGCTGCAGTGATCTCGCAAGACCAGCATGTATTCATGAACGTCAAACAGGTTGCCGAATACCTGCACCTTAACGAGAAGAAGATCTACTCTCTGGTCAACGAGGAGCGTATTCCGGCAACCAAGATCACCGGCAAGTGGCTGTTTCCCAGAGAACTGGTAGATCGCTGGATGCTCGATTCCGCCCATGGTGGCCTGATGACCAACCGGCTGGTGATTGCCGGCAGTGACGACCCCCTGCTCTATCGACTGATCATGAACTTTGCCCAAGAGACCGGTGCCCATGCCCTGATCAGCTACTCTCCGACCGGTACCCGACTCGGCCTGGATCTACTTCAAGCGAACCGCATCGATGCCTGCGGGATACACTGGGGACCCAACCAGGAGAGCAACACCCGCCACCCGGCCCTATTGCGTCAATATCCCCAGTTCAGGCAATGGGTGCTGATTCGTCTGTTTCGCCGGGAACAGGGCTTGATGGTCAATCGCACACTGGGTGAACTCAGGCCGGACACCAAAACCCTGCTGGAAGGCAACCATCGCTGGGCAATGCGACAAACCGGTGCTGGCGCACAGCGTTTTCTACTCGAAGTACTCAGCCAATACAGTGTCAACATCGAGCGATTGAACTCGGTCTGTACTGCCCTATCAGAGCGGGAAGCAGCCGCCAGTATCGCCATGGATCAGGCCGATGCTGCACCAGGCGCGCGCGCGGCCGCGCAGGAGTATGGTCTCGACTTCATACCTTTCGGCTGGGAGTCCTTCGACTTGGCACTACCGAGAAACATCTGGTTCCGTCGCTTGTTCCAGGATCTGATCAATCGTCTTCGCTCAGCCGACTGCCAGGCCATGGGTGAGCATCTTGGGGGCTATGATCTGAGCGAAGCGGGTGAGCTTGTGTGGGGGGATGAGTAGCCTGTCAGTTTCTTATCATCTTAAGAATAAAGAAGTCCGCAAATGGACGCCATTCTCCGCAAACTCCCGCAATCCTAAACATGAATAGGAAGAGATAAATCCAGGTCTTCATGGCCTGGCGACTCACTGCATCACGATTTCACTCAAAAAAACACTCAATGGTATGATGGGCTCATCCACTTATCGTCGCCGCTTTCACAATCGACAGGCCTTAATATGAAAACAGGTTATCTGGTACTGGAAACCCACCCTGATCACGTCGGCATGATCAGAGCCAGAATCAGAGATGAGCTGCCGAATACCCAGGAATCTGAAGCGGGCTCCGAGATTCGATACATCGCCCGTTTTGATGATATCGAAGCGGGTCTGATGCACTTGCATAATCAGCTTCATAACAGACTGGTCGATCTGGACAGCCGACTCTACAAAACCGAAGTTTCCCATGCCATCTCTGCGGTGGAATCGGATGATCTGCGCCATCAACAGGTGTGGATCGATCCCACCATAGACACTCAGACAAGGGCCGCAATCGATGCGGAAACAGCACAATTCAAACGTCGCCACGCCATCTGGAACCGAACCTGGATGATCGTCGGCGGCTTTTTTGTGCTGCTGTTTTTGTTCCTCAATTTCATCAGTGGAGTCTAGTCTGCCAAGGCCTGTAGACACACTCGCATAAACCATAGCTCTCTTCTGCTATTGGCCGCAAATGGACGCCAGTCATCGCCAATGGATAGGAAGAATCAGTCCGCAAATGAACGCGAATAGAAATAGTCTCTGGGGATGGTTTGAACTCATAATTCAAGATCCCCAGTCACTGCTGTCTGGTTAACTCAATATCAGCCGAAGCGATGCATTAAAGCCCCTCTCCCTTGATGGGTGTATAGACCGGAGACATAGGTAACACATGTTCGGAGACATGGGTAACACCTGAAATAAACTGTATGACAAATTCTCAATGGGAGATGAGTCATGCCGTGGGAAG
>NZ_JBSYOP010000023.1:0-95097 GCF_058244685.1 Candidatus Thiodiazotropha sp. AKAK2
AAAAAAGTTGCATTAACGGCCTGCATGCGAAAGTTTATTACTATGTTGAATGCCATGGTAAGAGATCAAGTTACTTGGGCTTATTGATCTTTTTATTAGTCGGGTTGACGCCACAGTCGCTTGTTAGTAATACTCTACTTTCCTCGAAAACTAACGCGTCATCTTGGTGCTGATGAGTTGTTAGATTTAGAATTATGAAATATTTAGAAAAATATCTATTAAGTGCTTCACGTATTGAGTTAAAGAATCTCGTGTAATGCTTTTGAAGCCTTAGATACTTCTTTTAAAGCTCCTGTTATATGATACAATCCTCGGGTCGATAAAAGGATATGGCAGGAACAATGGAAGAAGAAGAGCTACTCGGAATTGCTGATTACCTGGCCATTCTCAAACGGAGGAGAAAACAGTTAGTTATCCCGGCAGTAATCATCCTCCTTTTAAGCATTGGCTTGGCAGTGGGACTGCCGTCTATCTATCGATCTGAAGCTACCATCTTAATCGAACAACAAGAAATCCCCAGTGAGCTCGTCCGATCAACTGTAACCTCATATGCAGGTGAGCGAATTCAGGTGATCAGTCAGCGAGTAATGACGACTGAAAATCTGGGTAAAATCATTGACAATTATGGTCTTTATAAAGATGAGCGTGAAGACACCAGTATTTCATTGCTTGTTGACGAACTACGTGAAGATATTGAATTGGATATGATCAGTGCTGACGTGATCGATCCACGAAGCGGCCGACCTACCAGTGCGACAATTGCATTTACACTCGCATTCAGTAATAAACAACCGAGGGTTGCACAGAAGGTCACAAACGAACTTGTATCCCTCTATCTCGACGAGAATCTCCGCCAGCGTACTCAATCTGCATTGGAAACCTCGAGCTTTCTCAGTACTGAGGTAAATCGGTTAAATCAGGAGATAATCAAGCTGGAAGCATCACTGGCTGAGTTTAAAGAAAAGCATGTACATAATCTACCGGAGCTTCAACAGCTCAATATTCAACTGATGGAGCGTAATGAAAGGGAGTTGTCTACGACAATTCAACAGATTAGAAATCTGGAAGAACGGAAAATCTACCTACAATCAGAGCTAGCCCAAGTTAATCCTACCACTGATATCTATAATTCCAGTGGAAATCGAGTTATGGGGACAGAAGACCGACTCAGGGCACTGAAAGCAGAATACCTGGCATTATCAACGCGCTACACGGACAGTCATCCAACGCTAGTTAAAATGAGCGAAGAAATGGAGGTGCTTGAAGCGGAGCTTGGTGCTAATACGAGTGTTAAAAATAAAACTCATTCCGACAATCCTGCTTATCTTGCGCTTGAAACACAGCTCCAAGCTGCAGATAGTGAACTAGCCTCACTTGTTATTGTGAGAGAAGATATTAAAGAAAAAATTAAGGGTTTTGAAGATAGATTGGTTCAAAGCCCGCAGGTGGAGCGTGAATATAGAAACTTAACACGTGACTATGAAAATGCTTTAGCTAAATACCAGGAAGTAAAATCAAAGCAATTAGAAGCACAATTGTCAGAATCTCTGGAACGAGAACGGAAAGGTGAAAGGTTTTCACTCATTGAACCGCCTCAATTGCCAGAAGAGCCTTACAAACCAAATCGTATAATTATTCTTGTTTTAGGCGTGGTTTTTAGCTTTGTAGGTAGTATGGGAAGTGTCTTTATCAAAGAAAGTATGGATGAGTCCATATATAGCATCAAAGATGTTTCAGTAGCAACTAAGTCGCCGCCGTTAGTAGTCATTCCATATATAGAGACTAGTGATGATATCGATAACCATAAAAGAAAAAGGTTAGTGTTGTTGTTCTCTCTTAGTAGCGCGTTTTTACTAACTCTTATTGTGATACATAACTGGTTGAAACCATTAGATGTTGTATTGTTTACGGTATTAAGGCTATTTGGATAGAGTTTGTAGTTTATTAAAAATGTATTTAACTATTACATGATTAGCTAAATAAATGAAAAGTTCATTATTCTAACTCGAAGCGGTGATGCGGTATGGAGAAAATTAAGAAAGCTCTCGAGAGGGCTAGAGAGAAACGTAGTTCAGAACTTATCGATAGTTCGGATCAGTATCATTCACATATGCGCATTAACCCGATGGAGAAAGTAGATCTCACAAAAATATCATATACAAAGACCAAAAAAATTGAAGTATCAAAAGAATTACTAAGAAAAAAAAGGGTGTTTTCTGGTAATGAGAATAGCAATATATCAAGTCAGTACAAGGTACTTAGAACGCATGTTTTACAATGTTTAAAGTCAAACAATTGGAATTCAATAGCAATCACAAGTCCAAATGAGGGTTGTGGTAAAACACTCACTGCTATCAATCTAGCAATAAGTATGGCTCGTGAAGTCAATCATTCTGTTCTTCTTGTTGATATGGATTTGCGTAGACCTAGTGTGCAAGATTATTTTGTAGATGAGAGGCTTCCTGGAATAAGTGAATATTTACAAAATGAAAAGGATTTAAATGAGATATTGTTTAACCCAGGCCTGGATAGAATGGTTGTATTACCGGGTAATAAATCGATAGAAAATTCTTCTGAAATGCTCTCTTCACCTAAGATGGTTGACTTGGTAACTGAACTTAAGAAACGATATCCAAATCGTATCGTTATTTTTGACTTGCCTCCTCTTTTGTCGTGTGATGATGTAATAGCTTTTTCGCCATATATTGATGCGCTAATGTTAGTCGTGAGTGAGGGAGAGACACTTAAAAAAGATCTAGTTCGGTCTTATGAGCTTTTATCAACGAGAAATATAATTGGTACAGTTCTGAATAAATCAAACGAAGAATGTAATAATAGTAGTTATTACTAGTAAGGTATCTAGACGATAATGTAAAGCATTAACTGCAATTGACGATGTTTTCCAGAAAGATTAGATATTTTAGTAATATATATATACTAGACTGACGATAGTCCAATCTTAAAACTTCTTCCTATATAAAAAAGTTACCTAATCAATAATTGCAATCAAACAATCATAATATGTATTTCGAGATATTATGTAATATTTAGATTATATAGGCTTTACTAGAAAATAAGATAGTACTCAAAAGAACAAGATTAGTCGAATAAAATCCAATTTTAATTTAAAAAGCAAAACTGAGTGAAAATACGCAAAACTATGGAGCTAATAAAAAGTTTATTATAACCAATAATTTTTCACTAGCTGTGAATTACAGGATAAATTCTTTGTAGTTGTTTTATGAAAGTATTAATAATAAATAATATCTACTACCCATACAGAATAGGAGGTGCAGAGGTATCCGTTCAGGTACTAGCTGAAGGGCTTAAAAAGCAAGGATATGAGGTTTTAGTTATTGCACTTGGTAACGTTAAATTTGAACAAGATACACCGAAAGATGTTAGTTTCATTACATACCCATATATGGAAAAACTGTGGCCAGTAGTAGAAAATAGAAATATTATTTCCAGACTTGCTTTTCAATATGTCGGAGATTTTATAAAAATACACGCTTCTACAAATATTAGACGTATTATACATTCATTTATGCCTGATGTGGTTCATACAAATAATCTTGCTGGAATTGGAAGTTGTGTTTGGTCAATAGTGTCAAATTTAAAAGTGCCAATTGTTCATACTCTTAGAGATTATTATCACTTATGCATTAAGCAAACTATGTATAACCCGAATAAAAGCTGTAATTGTTCAAGGCAATGTAAAATGTGTCTTATTACAACTGTAGTCAGGCGGATACGCTCATCACATGTAAATGTGGTAGTGGGAAATTCTGAACATATTCTTCAGTCACACCTTAGAGAAGGTTACTTCAAGAATGCTCGTACAGATGTAGTAAGTGGCGGGTTACCAGATTCCTTTAGGCTTTCAAACAGAGTGCCTACAAAGAGTGTGAATCGCGTTGGATACTTAGGACAAATAGTCAAAACAAAAGGCGTAAATGATTTTATTAATCTAGCATATATCAATAATAGTATTGAATTCTTAATTGGTGGTGATAATACGAGCCTATATGCATCAAAGTTGCAAGATAACAATCTATTGCACAATCTAAAATGGATGGGCCGTGTTGATCCGAAAGAGTTTCTAGATTCTATAGATATCTTGATTGTCCCAAGTAAGTGGCATGAACCGTTACCACGCGTTATCTATGAGGCTTATTCCCGAGGAGTCTTGGTTGTAGCTACAAAGAATGGTGGGAACCCTTCAGTTATGGATGAATTACCTAAAGCATATCGCTATCTGTATGAAAGTAATAACTTTGAATTAATGACTTCAACGTTTCAAAAGGCAGTTTCATTTGTTGAATCAAACGATTTCAAACCAAATATCCTAATTGACCATTCGATTTTATTTTCTGAAAGTAACATCATTGATAAATATTGCAGGATATATGAGGGTGTAAAAAACTTCAGCCCTAAAAGTAAATAAAATGAGATTAATATTACATTTAATACAAATTAATAAATATTTGTAATTCAATAATGGTCAATCTAATTTAATATTACATGGCTCACACTTTAGCAACAGGTAGAAAAGCTACTTTTGTGAAAATTACTTATGCTGCTACAGCAAAGGTTACTTCAGCTTTTATTCTATTTATTCTTACGGCACTGGTAACGCGAAATATGCCAGGAGAGGAAGCAGGTTTGTTTCTCCTTGGTATCTCGTTACTTGGCGTAATGTCAGTTATTTTTCGTTTAGGTCTGGACAATGTTATTCTGAGGTTTTTATCTGCGCATAGTAATAATAGTTTTGCACAAGATAAATTAAATCGTGGTCTTCAGTGGATAGTGACTTTGTCTATCCCGGCTGCTCTGTTTGGCATTATCAATAGTAAATATATAGCAATATATATCTTTCAAAAACCAGAATTTGGTGATGTATTATTTTGGCTGTTACCAGCATTACCAGCAATGGCTATATTTTTTCTATTATCTTTTGCTTTTCAATCACAACATAGAGTAATTACCACGGCAATATTCCAAAAACTAGGAATATCTTCGCTATTTATAATAGGTTTTGGGTACCTATTGTTTAATATGCCGAGCTCGATAAGTGCTGTCAATAGCGCTAAGATCTACACAGTTGCTGCCATAATTATATGTGTCGCAGCAATAGTAACCTGGTATCGACAATCAGGAACTAAACTGTCACTGACAAGCTTTTCTGATCATGAACTTAAAAGCGCAAGTCTAAATCTATGGGTCGCCAGTTGTATGGGTTTAGCTGTTGAATGGTCTGGTTTGTTAATAGCAGGAGTAATTCTTACAGCTGAAGACGTAGCATTACTGAGTGCGGCTCAGCGTACTGCAATGTTAACTAGTTTTGTGCTTATGGTAGTGAATATGGTAGTTGCTCCCAGATATGCAAAAATGTGGAAAGAGAGTAATTTACCAGGCATAGAGCGTTTAGCAAAATATTCAACACGTGGTATGGTTACGATGGTAATACCAGTTGTAATTATAATCTTTTTATTTTCAGAACAACTTATGAGTTTATTTGGGGTTGGTTATGAGGCGGCAGGTATATTATTAATTATAATGACAATAGGTCAGTTTATAAATGTCTCGACTGGTTCGGTAGGTTATTTATTAAATATGAGTGGACATGAAGAAGACTTTCGTAAAGTAACATTAATGACGGGTCCTATTTCAATCATTATTTCTATTTTATTTATCACCGAGCTCGGATTGATGGGGGCCGCCATTGCAACTGCTATTAGTGTAGGAATCCAAAATATTGCTGCGTTAATCATGGTTAAAAAACGGCTTGGATTCATCCCTATAGGTTAATAAGGTATAAGATGTAAAACACAATAGACAAATTTAGTAAAAATCATCTCTCTTGCTCTTTAAAATGAAATAGTATTAAGATCGACTGCTTGTGAAAAATACTGATTTAGTCAATTCAGAAGTCACTACCAGATAGATGATTATATAATATAGCAACTGAATAAGTTAGATAGTTAAACTTAATGTGTGAACAATGTGATTGCTTACTACCAAACATTGAAAGAAATCATTTAACTAAAGGGAAGGATAGTGTAAACAATAGTATGATATTAAAAAGGGTTTATGTCTTCATTCTTATGTTCACCTATGATTACATATACCATTTTATATGGCGCTAATTTGCATAAAAAAACACTGTTAAGAAATTCCAAGATGTCATTGTTAATACTAACTATAACTAACTAATATATTTCAACATTAAAATGAAATAAGAGAGCACAAAAGTCAAAAAAAGTACTTAGATAATATCCTAGTAAATATTACAGTGTAATAATGAAAATATTGTACATCGGTATCAAATTTAATGGAGAATATATTTTATAATCTCTTAAATATTACATTGTAATCAGAGAAAGGAACAAGGATGTAATGAATAAGATAAACGTTAGTAAGAGTATATAGTATGAAAGGATATCTAAAAGTTGTTGCAGTTTATCTAACAGGTACATTACTTTCACCCTATCTGTTTCTTCAATGGTTAAGAATAATAAGAGAAGGAAAAGTTTGTAGTTTGGATGCCTATATAAGAGTAACAAGCCGCTATTTCCTGCGCTTTTTTCGTATGCCTAATCTAATTAGACCCCAAGACTACAACGAAAAAATAACGTGGTTAAAACTTTTTGACCACAATATGTTAAAAGTCGAGTGTTGTGATAAATATGATGCAAGAAAATACATAGTAAACAAAGTCGGAGAAAAATTCTTACCAGATAATTACTATGTAGGCCACGATTTTGATCGACAACTAGCTAAAACTATTAACCATCCATTTGTGATTAAAACTACACACGATCAAGGTGGGGTTTACTTCTGTACAGGTGACGAAAATATCGAGGAAATAGAAAAGGATGTAACATCAAGGCTCAAAAAACGTTATGGTTTTATAAATTATGAATGGCCATACCTAATGCTAAACGGAAAAGTAGTGTATGAGGAGTACCTAAACTACGGTGGAAGAATTCCAGATGATTACAAATTTCATTGCGCTAATGGTGAAGTAAAATGGTTACAATATATTACTGACCGTGGTATCGATACTAAAGAAGGCATTTACGACCTGGAAGGTAATAAATTAGATCAGGTACTTGATGCAGATATGAAAAGATTTTGTGGAAAGTTAGCTGTAGATTTCAAACTTTTTCAAAAGATGATCTCTCTTGCAGAAATGTTAGCAAGCGAATTCAAGTATGTACGTGTCGATATGTATTGCATAGGAGAAAAAATAAACATAGGTGAACTAACGTTTTTTCCATTAGGAGGCCTATACAAAAGTAAAGATGTTGATTTCTTTGGTAATTTAATAGATTTTGATACCAGTTCTGGCTATAAGAATAATTTAGATGAAAAGTAAAGTAGATTTATTTATTGTTGGTTGTATAAAAGGTGGAACAACGTGGTTGTATGACGTGCTATCAACATCACCTGACATATATGCACCAATGCTTAAAGAACCACATTACTTTTCTAGAATAAAACAAATAAGACCTCATATTAAGCATGTAAATGATTATAATGAATATTTAGCACTTTACCAGTCAGGAGATAGTCATAGATATCGAATGGATGGGAGTGCAAGTTACTTATATGAGAAAAACACCGCACAAAGAATATATGAATATAATCCTGATGCTAAAATATTAATATTGTTAAGGCACCCAGTGAGACGTGCATTTTCTCATTACCAAATGCTTTTGAGGGAGGGTGTTTTGGTCGATGACTTTGAAAAAATCATTGATGTTGATTACTACAATGGTTGTAGTATGAATGATTCACATTGTTTGATTAAGATGGGAGAGTACTTTGGGCAAGTTAAAAACTATTATGATTTATTTGGTAATAATGTTCTAGTTCTTACCTTTTCAGATTTGTCGAATTCCAAGGAGCAATTAATTAAAGAAGTTACAGAATTTATAAGCATTAATTATTCGGAGCTCGAGATAAAAAATGAAAAAAGCAATGCTGCCGCACTACCAAAAAACAAACTATCTAGATTAATACTAGGTACCAATTCGCTGCGTTATATAATCCAAAAAGCCTTACCAAAATCATTTCGTGTATTTATAAAGAACAAATATTTACTAGAAAAATCAAGTATGAAATTACAAGAAGAAAAGATTGTACAGTTATACAATAAGTACTTTAAGTCAGATAGTGAAAAATTATTTGAGTTGATTAATAGAAGATCGTGGAATGAGGTGAATGATATATAAATAGAATGATAAAGAATCCGACACTATTCAATGACAGAAGAGTAAAGAAACTGTTCTATTATTCTTGAGTCTTATATTAGTTAATAAACAGTACGCGATTTGTGTCAATCTGACAGAGAGGTAAGTGGTTAGTTTGTTTATATTGGTTTCATTAAATTATTATCTGTTGAATAGATTCACATAGTAATAGAATAATTTAAGTTATGAGAAGTTCAGTACATAAAAAACCAAAGAAATATTAAGTGTGTATTATTATATGTTATGGTTGTAATGTAGGAACTAAACAGAAGTAATAAAATCAGAAAGCCTTATTCAACTACGAAATGGCCATTGCTGCAATTACATGGATAGCCTCTTTAATCTTAGTAGTACTCCTACTAAAGTGGTCTATTGTAAATACAAGAGTCGCTGTTGTAGCAATTGCTTTAGTGTTGGCGTGGCAGTATTTACCTAGGTCTTTAATGTTTCTTACAGGCTTGGATGATCCCTATCCAGCTTATTTGTTTAACAAAGATGCGTGGGATTTAATAGCTCAAAGCTTGATAGCGCTTTTAGCATGGCTTGTTATTTTTTTCTTAACTTACTCAATATTTTATCAGAAAACAATATCTATACACAGACTTTTACCTAAAATACCTGACAGTAATGTAGGTGTAATATTGTTTTTTGTTGCTCTTATTACGACATTAATAGGAGTATCTTCAACAGGATATTTGATAGAAAGTGTGGGCTCCATCGGTAGCTTTATGTACCAAGTAAAGGTTGGTAAAACCTTTGCAGGGTACTACGTGATTAGAGAGATATCGATTACTGGTGCGATATTTAGTGGAATTGCTCTATTATATTTCGAAAAAAAATACAGATTGTCAAAAAAGAATAGACGTTCACGTAAAGTTGTCTGGCTTTGCGTAATACTTTATGTGGCTAACCTTGCTTTTAATTATTTTTGGGGAAACCGTTACAATATAGCAATGCTACTTGGTGCTTTTGGAATTGGATGGCATTTTTACATACATAAAATCAACGTATTAAAAGCAGCTATTTTGATTCTCGTTGCGGCAACAATGCTACAAACGTTAAAGAATTTACGCTCAGAAAATTTTGGCGAAGTATTATTTGTCGAAATTAAATCAACGCAACCCTTTTGGACAGATGTCTCGTTATCATTACATATGAGTCAATTTGATGCATTTATGTTGGCTTACAGAGATGCGGGAAAAATATTTCCATACAGAAATGGTAAAGATTTTAAAAATGGTCTATTAGCGTTTATTCCAAGAAAACTATATCCTAATAAAGAAACATACGCAGTAGGAGGTTGGTTTAGAAGGGTATATCAGCCAGAAAAAATTAACGGCTGGCCAATTACAATAATAGGTAATTGGTATGTTAACTTCGGTATGCTAGGTATTTTGTTAGGCGCTTTAATATCAGGAATTATAGCAGCAATATTCGACACAATTAACCGACATCTTAAAGACTCCTATTGGCAGGCAGGGGCTGTACCACCAATTGCATTTTTTATTTTTGACGGTGGAGTCAGTACGGGTTTCGTCCAAAAAATATTTCTTAATGTTATTCCAGTGGTTTTATTAGCAATAATTCTAAGTCGTACAGCCAGAAAAAAACATATATAACTAATAAATGTATCAATGCAATATAAATAACATATAGATTATTTTACTTTAGTACTAGAGTAAATCTTAAACTTTTACGTTAAAAACCATTATCGTCGCAACAGTTGATAAATGAGATTGATATATGATGACTTATGGTAATAAAACACGCCGCAGTTTTATAAAAAATTTGATAGCAACAATATTAGGTGCCTATACAGCAAGTACAAGTTCTGCACAAAAAAATAAAATCAGTAATCGTCCGATTAAAGCAGCAAAAAATTTCGCGTTTGCACATTATATGACTGGCTTATGTACGCGAAAAAGAAAACAGTCTGTGGATGACTGGAAGCAAGATATAGAAGATGCTATAGAGTATGAGATTGATGGATGGCAGTTTAATTTTGGTTTTTATGAGGGTATGTTCAAGAAAAATGTCAGCAACTTTATACTTGCTTTAGAGCAATTGAATATTGGTTCGAATGATTTTAATTTTTTTCCATCATTTGATTGTAATCATGGAAAAGTGCCAAATGTAAATCATATCATCGACTGGTTTGCAACTTATTACAATCACCCAAATCACTTTCGACTAAATGGGTTACCATTGCTAACTGTATGGCAAGGACGTGACGTAGGTAATGACTATTTTATAAAAATCAAAGAAATTCTTGCTAACAAAGGCATGCCAATAGCGTTTATTCCCTATGTAGCTAGTAGGCCTAAGTACTCAGTAATGCTCAAGCTATTTAAAGATTGGCCAGTAGTTGATGGTTTTTATACATGGGTCGCTGGGCAAACATCTAAGAATGTTGTTCTATTCAATAAAATCGCAAGTAGTTTATGCAAGAGTTTCGATAAAACGCTAATGGCAGGACATGGATATAGCTATCTGGCAATAAACAAGAGACCTGTCTTTGTAAACAAGCACGCAGGAGAAGCAATTACAGAACAAATGATGCCACTTATAAATGGAGAATTTGGTGACTGTAACATCTTAAATATATCTACATGGAATGATTATGGTGAAGATCACCATATTTCTCCACACCCCCCGTGGGGGGCTGTCCCGGTTGGAAGTACACACCCAGTGTGGTGTCATATTGGTTATTCTGTGATTGTTAAATACTATCTAAAATGGTGGAAAACTGGCACGCCACCAATCATAAACAGTGATACTGTAGCCATTTTTCATTTAACACAACTTGCAAAGGATGGGACTCCACCTTTTCCTTACAAAGATTATCAACCCGATAAAGAAGATGATACTCTATACATCACCTCGATCCTAAAAGAACCTGGGGTTATTGTTGTAAAAAGTGGTCAAAATGATCCAGTTGTTTTTCATGCCTCCTCTGGTGTCTCGCATTGGCGTACCTCCTCGAACATAGGAGAGCAGAAATACGGTTTGTGGCGTAATGGTGTGCAAATATTTAATAAAACGAGCGAAGTACTAATTAAGCCGGGAAATAAGTCTCCATGGTCGTGGGGTAGATTTACGGATGTATACACAGTGTAGAAGAGGGATATCAATTTTGAGGAATAATGGTGGCACAGTAGTTATATCATCATTGGATTATAATCCAATTAATTACAACTGAACATTTAGTATAAAAAAATATACTAAGTAAAAGTAATTAAATGTTTATGTTTACTTTAGTTATCAAAAAGTGTGATTACTAATAGTTTAGATACACTTTATATAATATTAAATATTATAAAAGATAGAAAATATATTTAATAAATTAACTTCATTAACTTAAAAAATGAATGGCAATATGGAAAGTTCTGGTAATACCTTTGGACAGTACAAAGTAGCAATAGTACACGATTGGTTGACTGTATTTGGTGGAGCGGAAAGAGTATTAGAGCAATTATTGAAATTATTTAAACAAGCGGATATATACACGATTGTAGATTATTTAGATGACAAAGATCGGTCATTTTTAAATAATAACAATATTACTACATCGTTTGTACAAAAATTACCCTTTTCAAAAAAACATTACCGCTCGTATTTGCCTTTGATGCCATTGGCGATTGAGCAGTTCGACTTAAGTCAATATGACCTGGTCATTTCCAGTAGTTATGCTGTAGCAAAGGGTGTGCTCACTGGGCCAAACCAATTACACATTAGTTATGTGCATTCACCTATTAGGTATGCATGGGATCTTCAACACGAATATCTACACACAAGTGGTTTCGATAAAGGATTAAAATCAATCCTAGTAAGATGGTTTTTGCATAAAATAAGAATATGGGATCATAGAACATCGAGTGGTGTAGATGAATGGATTGCAAATTCAACATTTATCAAAAAAAGAATCAGTAAGGTTTATCGATGCAAATCGAAAGTTATTCATCCACCAGTAAATACAAATCGTTTTAAACCAACGGAATTAAAAAAAGAACACTATTTTACCGTTTCAAGAATGGTGCCATATAAACGCATCGACTTAATAGTAAACGCGTTTAAAAAAATGCCAGATAAAGAACTTATTGTAATAGGTGATGGTCCAGAATTTGGAAAAATAAATAAGAACCTTACACCTAATATAAAATTACTTGGGTTTCAAAGTTCATCTATTGTTGAAGAGTATATGAGTACTGCGAAAGCATTTATATTTGCTGCACAAGAGGATTTTGGAATCGTGCCTGTTGAAGCTCAGGCATGTGGTATTCCAGTAATAGCCTATGGAAAAGGAGGCGTTTTAGATTCAGTCGAGGAAGGAAAAACAGGCATGTTTTTCTCCCAGCAAACAGAAGACTCCTTAATACAATCAATACAAATGTTTGAATTAAACTATAAAAACTTTGACAGTAATTATATTAGAAAGCACGCAGATAAATTTTCTGAAGAAAGATTTAGAAATGAAATGAGTGAAACTGTTCAGAGAGCAATAGATTGCTACTTTGATAATAAACAATAGAAGTATCTAACATCTTTAGTTTAAAGTAGGGTAGGCAATTAACCAAAACAAAGTTACATGTTTAATTAATGTAAGGTCCTCCTTGATTAAACTTGTTGATACGAGAAAAACACTCACAAAAAAACATCTATCAGAATATTTAAATGAATAATTCACTATGAATTGGTCAAAGATTGTTACCTGATAAATGGAATAGTTAGGTGTTATACTTTGGTTATTTTAATGTAATTTATCGACTAGAAAATATACAGGCATAAAGCGAATGATTGTTACAAGAATAAAGTGCTACATCCTTGTGATGCATAAGCAATAATTTAACAAGATTCAACACTAGAAGTCACAAAACATGCATATTTGACCATCTATTCAACAATCACATAATTATATTACGTGCAGTGTGATAAAGTTCTCTAAGTTATTACTCTTAACAAGTAAAATATAAACGATGTCTAAAATATAGATAATCAATTAAAAGGAAGAGCGGTTAAAGAAAAGGAATATTACTGTTATGGCCTGGCGGTATTCATTATTAACAATAGTTCTTATATTCACAACATCAATCATTGTATTATACGGATTTTGGGATGGTATTACAGATATGGTCCATTTATGGGCTAGGAAGGAAGAATATGGGTATGCCTATTTCATTCCATTCATAACAGCTTATTTAATATGGCAAAGAAGAAATACACTTACGCTAATTGAGTTTAACTCATCCTGGATTGGTGTGGCGATTATTGTTTCCGGTGGCCTGTTATTTTTTGTGGGAACAATTGCAACAACTTTTACACTTGTCCAATACGCACTAATATTAACAATAATTGGGTTTGTATACGCATATCTAGGCACGCAAGCAATAAAAACAATACTTGGGCCATTACTGCTGCTTTTCTTTATTATTCCTTTACCTCCATTTATTTACAATTCCCTTTCAGGTGAATTACAACTTATATCATCAAAATTAGGTGTATACGTAATTCGTATGTTTGGTATTAGTGTTTATTTAGAAGGTAATGTCATTGATTTAGGTAATTATAAACTTCAGGTAGTGGAGGCTTGTAATGGATTACGTTATCTCTTTCCTCTAGCTACTCTTGCTTTTCTTGCAGCTTATCTCTACCGGGTCGAACTGTGGAAAAGGGTAGTAGTTTTTCTATCCAGTATACCAATAACAGTATTGATGAATAGCTTCCGTATTGGTGTTATCGGTATACTTGTTGATAACTGGGGACAAGAGCACGCAGATGGATTTTTGCACTATTTTGAAGGTTGGGTCGTTTTTATGTCATGTCTTTTAATTCTGCTGATAGAGATGACATTGCTAGCCAAGATTGGTTCGCCGAATAGAAAACTGAAGGATGTTTTTGGATTGGAAATGCCAAAACCTTTACCAGAAGGAATTACTTATCATATCAGACCAATATCCTCCGTCCACTATGCGATTCTTATTACCGTTTCAATGATCGCTACCAGCTCACTGTATGTAAAAAATCAACAACAGATCCTACCTGATCGAGAGAATTTCAGCTCTTTTCCCTCACAAATAGGAAATTGGCAAGGTGATGAAGACTTGTTGGAAGAAAAGTATCTAAAGTCTCTGAAATTAGATGATTATATTATTGGTGATTATACCAATCAGCTGGGTTCTCTTGTTAATTTTTACATCGCTTACTACGCATCGCAACAGGCAGGATCAGCTGCTCACAGTCCTCGCTCGTGCATTCCTGGTGGCGGATGGAAGATTGATGCTGTGACAGAGGTCTCTATTACCGGCCTGGATATTAACCATACACCGTTGACAGTAAATCGATTGGTTATCATGAAAGGGGACGTGAAACAATTGGTCTATTACTGGTTTCAACAACGTGGCCGTGTGATTACAAATGAATGGCTAGTAAAATGGTACCTTTTTCTAGATGGCTTCACAATGCATCGTACTGATGGAGCACTTGTTAGGCTGACGACTACGATTAGAGATGGAGAGGATTGGATAGATGGTGATAAACGTTTGGTTGAGTTTGCAGGGAAGGTAGCACCAATTCTTGTGGACTATATTCCCAACTAACTCGCAATACATAACTTTATATAGAGTTCAATCTAAATCACAATATCAGTTTTCTTTTCTCGTAATATTTAAGTATTTAAGAATGGAATCAAAGTATAATTTTAAAGAGTGAATGCATATTTTGATTATTTTTTATAAATCAACGATAGACCGAATGAATTATTAAGGAAAGCTCGTTGTAGGAATTGTCTATGAAGGCGGCCATGGAATTTGTAAAATCAAAAAATATTTTGTTCAGTTTTCTTATATTTTCATTCCTTATGCTAGGTACTGCCTGTACAAGTAAGGAAAATAGAAAACAACACTATTTTGATCGGGGCATCGAACTGTACAATCAAGGTAACTATACAAAAGCAAGACTAGAATTCAAGAATGTCTTACAGATAGATCCTCAGGATGCTGATGCATACTACATGTTCGGCTTAATTGAAGAAAAAGAGGAAAACTGGCGCAAAGCTTTTTCGCTGTTTTTCAGGGCAGTTGAACTCAAACCTGAACATCAGAATGCCCAGGTTCACCTCGGTACAATCTATGTATTAGCCGGGGATACAGAAAAAGCATTAGAAGCTGCAGAAACCGTTCTCAAGACAACTCCGGACCACTCTGAGGCACTCGTACTTAGAGGCTTCGCACTGGCGAAATCCGGTGAAAATGAGGCGGCTATCGAAGACGTATTAAATGCTTTTTCATCAGATCCCGGTAATGTGGAAGCAGCATCGCTACTTTCAGCTCTCTACGCAGATAGAGGTGAATTGGATAGGGCTATTCAAATTGCTAGAGATTCATTAACGCAACATAAGGAAAGAGTTGCCTCCTATCTGCTTCTGGCCAGGCTTTATGCCAAGGCAAATGAAGAAAAGTCTGTTATTCAAGTGCTTAACGACTTAATACAGTCTAATCCAAATGAACTGCAACACCGGCTTCATCTTGTAAGTTACTACGAAGAAAAAGGTGATAAAGAGCTGGCGGAAGCTGTGCTACGACAGGCAGTAAATGATCTGCCTCGCAGTGCAGACGCAAAACTGGCTTTGGTCAGTTACTTAAAGAGTAACAAGGATATCATCGGCGCTGAGTCTCTATTGAGCACGTATGTTGTACAGAATCGGGACAATCATACCTTTAAGCTCGAACTGGCTAAACACCACATCAGTCTCAACCGAAAGGCTGAAGCAATACAAATGCTTTCAGATGTGATCAATCAGGCCGATTTATCAACGGATGGTCTGATTGCTCGAACACTCAAAGCCAGTATTCTAGTCAAAGAGGGTTCAATTCAACAAGCCAGTCAATTGATAGAAGAGGTATTGGAAGCTGATCCCAAGTACAAGGATGCACTCTTGGTCCGAGCCGGCATAGCACTTGTTAGTGAAGATCCAGATCGAGGTATTGCAGACCTTAGAACCCTACTGAGGGAGGATCCTGGTCATGTCAAAGCTCATCGCCTGAAAGCAAGATCTCATTTAAAAAAGGGTGAAGTTGAGCTGGCCCGTCAAAGTCTTGAAGATGCAGTGAAAGCCCAGCCTCAGGAAACCACAACCAATTTTGAGCTGGTACAGCTCTTGATTCAAACCGGTGAACTCGATGATGCAGAAGTTGTGCTGCAAAAAATGCTGAAATTTGCTCCCAAAGAGATTTCAGTGCTTCGAGGACTCGGAATTGTCTATCTCAAACAAAAGAAATGGGGTGAATTACTAAAAATAGCTAAGACCCTCCAATCTGAATATGAAGCTGAGCCAATTGGTTATTACTATCAGGGCTTGGTTGACCAGAATAATGACAGATTGGAACAGAGCGTCATATCTCTGACCCGATCACTAGAACTCAAACCAGGGGCGATTGATGTACTGGTAGCCCTGGCGAAAAGCTATTTTGGATTGAAACAGGCAGATGAAGCCCTGAAACAGGTCAACCAGGCTGTTACTACGGATCCTAATCACTATCTGGCTTACAATCTGTTGGGGGAGATACACCTTTCCCAGAAGCGCTTGAAGGAAGCAGATAAAGCATTTGAGCGCAGCCTGAGCATCAATGAGAAGTGGCCGGTTCCCTATCGGAACCTGGTCAAAGTCAAGCTGATGGAGGGTAAACAGGCTGATGCAGTTGCTATGTTGCGTAGAGGTTATCAGAATTCTCTGGATCCTGCTCTGGGCATTGAATTGGCAAATACTCAGGATAAACTGGGGCAGGTTGATGAATCGATACAGATTTACCAGCAGATTCTCGACAAAAATCCGGATAATGTGCTGGCAGCCAATAACCTAGCGATGATTCTACTGAGAGGAAAACCTGATCAGACTAAACAGGATCAGGCGCTGAAGTTGGTGGAAGGTTTTTCAACCTCTGAAAATCCCATTGTGCTTGATACTCTAGGGTGGACCCATTACAAGCGGGGAGAGACGGATAAAGCCATATCGGTACTCAGGCGGGCTCTTAGGAAGAACTCAAATATCCCGGAAATCGACTATCATCTCGCTCTGGCCTACAAACAGATTGGTAACATGGATGCTGCAAAGACACACCTGGATGCGGCATTGTCATCGGGAAAGCCATTTGAGGGTATTAGCGAGGCAAAATCCCTTCAAGCTCGGCTCCAATAGTTCGATTTGAAACCGGGTGCCACTAGGCTAAAAGACATCCCAACAGGGTGCTATTTTACGGCACCCTGTACCAGTCCGCGAAGCCTGTTACTCGTGTAGTTCACAAAACTGATTAGAGGATTAGTCGGATCGGCCCGTCTCGACATTCTCGGGTCTTGCCACCAAATACTCCGACCTGCGTCAAGATTATTTGTGGGCTTTGGCATGCTCCTGAATCGTTGCTAAAAGGCATGGTTCTCAAGCTCTGAACTCGCAATCTCAGGCCAAAAAGTTACAAATTCAATCACCACGTAGTTGATAGGGTCTCAACTCTGTATAATGCTGCATTGCATTACCAACTGGTGATGTCGTAACATATTGAAATAAATGGCATTATAAATAATGAAGACGATTCTCGTGACCGGTGGTGCCGGATTTATCGGTGGAAATTTTATCCACTTTCTACTTTCACAACAGGATTCCCTGAAGGTAATTAACCTGGATGCTCTCACCTACGCAGGCAATCTGGATACCCTGAAATCGCTGGAAGATCACCCGAATCACCACTTCGTTCAAGGGAAAATTCAGGACCGGGAATTGGTATCTGGCCTATTTGAGCGCTACAAGCCGGATGCTGTGGTCAATTTCGCCGCAGAGAGCCATGTAGATCGCTCCATTGATGGTCCGGCCGAGTTTATCGACACCAATATTGGCGGGAGCTTCAACCTGCTGGAGTGCGCCAGGGTGCACTGGCAGTCACTGCCTGAGACCGAGGCCGAATCATTCCGTTTTCTGCATGTCTCCACCGATGAGGTGTATGGCTCATTAGGGGCGGAGGGTCTGTTCACCGAGACCACTGCCTATGCTCCGAACTCTCCCTATTCGGCCTCAAAAGCGGCCTCGGACCACTTGGTGCGTGCCTGGCATCACACCTACGGGCTGCCGGTTTTGACCACAAACTGTTCAAATAACTACGGTCCCTACCAGTTTCCGGAAAAACTCATTCCGCTCTTTATTCAGAAGGCATTGAGGGGTGAACAGCTGCCGATCTATGGCGATGGCAGTAATGTACGGGATTGGCTCTATGTGGAGGACCACTGCCGGGCGATCTGGCAAGTGCTCAAGGCGGGTACACCGGGTGAGGTCTACAATGTGGGCGGGAATAATGAGATGTCCAACCTGGAGGTTGTGGAGACACTCTGCGCCTTGCTGGATGAGCTTGCACCGGATTCAGAGTTCAAACCCCACAATCAATTAAAAATCTTTGTTAATGATCGGCCTGGTCATGACCAACGCTACGCCATCGATGCGAGCAAACTTGAGCGGGAGCTGGGCTGGACACCATTGGAAACCTTTGAGACCGGGTTAAGGAAAACGGTCCAGTGGTATCTGGAGAACAACCTCTGGTGCCAGCGGGTGCTGGATGGGAGCTATCGTGGCGAACGACTGGGGCAGGGCTGAGCATGGCTAAGACAGTTAAAAAAGGCATTATTCTGGCGGGTGGCTCGGGAACCCGTCTGCATCCGCTGACCCTCACGATCTCCAAGCAGCTTCTGCCTGTCTACGACAAGCCGATGATCTACTATCCACTCTCCACCCTGATGCTGGCTGGGATCCGGGATATTCTTATTATCACCACACCCCAGGATGCCCAGTTGTTCAAAGGGCTGCTGGGAGATGGCCATCAATGGGGAATAGAGATCACCTATGCTGTTCAGCCCGATCCGGGTGGCCTGGCGCAGGCCTTTATCATCGGTCAGGAGTTTATTGCGGGTGATCCCTGCTGCCTGATTCTGGGGGACAATATCTACTATGGCCATGGGCTCGTTGACTCACTCAAGCGAGCCGCCCAAACTTCCGATGGCGCGACGGTATTCGGATACTGGGTAAAAGACCCGGAACGCTATGGCGTGGTGGATTTCGATGAGCAGGGGCAGGTGAATGATATTGAAGAAAAGCCCGTAAAACCAAAATCCAATTATGCGGTTACCGGCCTCTACTTTTATGATGAACAGGTTACTGATCTGGCGCTCTCGCTGAAGCCTTCGGCGAGGGGTGAGTTGGAGATTACCGATCTGAACAAACGCTATCTTGAGATGGGTAAACTGAGCCTGGAAAAGATGGGGCGTGGTATTGCCTGGTTGGATACTGGTACCCACGAGAGCCTGATACAGGCAAGTAACTTCATTGAGACCATCGAGCTTCGCCAGGGGCTGAAGATCGCCTGCCCGGAAGAGATTGCGTTCTCTCAGAACTGGATCAGCCTGGAAGATCTGAAATCGATGGCGGCAGCACTGAGTAAGAACGGTTATGGGCAGTATCTGCTGGGGCTCTGTGAGCGGAGAATGTAGCAATGGAAGTGGTGGAGACGAAAATTCCAGGAGTTCTGCTGCTCAAACCCAAAGTGTTCGGCGACCAGCGCGGTTGGTTTATGGAGAGCTGGCAGAACGAACGCTATGCCTCGCTGGGTATTCCTGAGCATTTTGTACAGGACAATTTGGCCTATTCTGAACAAGGTGTGTTGCGAGGTCTGCATATTCAGAATCCCTACGGTCAGGGAAAGCTGGTGCAAGCCATCAAAGGTGAGGTCTTCGATGTGGCTGTCGATGTGCGCAAAGGATCCCCCTGGTTTGGTCAATGGGTTGGTGTACATCTTTCTGAATCGAACCGCCATCAGTTTTATGTGCCTGTGGGTTTCGCCCATGGCTATCTGGTACTGAGTGAAGAGGCGATTTTTGCCTACAAATGTACCGACCATTACCATCCTGAAACCCAGTTTTCCGTACGTTGGGATGATCCGGAAATCGGTATTGAATGGCCTGGTGGACTGAAACCGCTGCTGGCAGAGAAGGATCGAGACGCACCCCTTCTCAGTGACATCCCAGAAGAGACGCTTCCTCTCTATACGGGTGAGAAAGGGGCATAGTATGTCGACAAAACACCCGAAGATTTTGTTGATCGGTTGTGATGGCCAGGTTGGATGGGAGCTGCAACGGAGTCTGGCCGTGCTGGCCGACGTGACGGCTACCTCGCTTTGTGGCAGTTACGGCTATGCATTGGATTTATTGGATCCTGACGCCATAAATAAAGCGGTTGCTGAGACAGAGCCTGACTATATTGTCAATGCTGCTGCCCATACGGCCGTTGACAAGGCTGAGTCGGAAGTAGAGCTGTCAAAACAGCTTAATGCCGAGGCGCCGGCGCAATTGGCGAGACTGGCAGCTGAGCACGATGCCGTATTCATTCACTATTCGACAGACTTCGTTTTCGACGGTCAGAGTGAAAGGCCCTATCGAGAGGAGGATCCAACAGCCCCCCTGGGTGTCTACGGACAAACCAAGCTGGAGGGTGAGCAGCGTATCCTGGCAACAGAGGCAACTGCGATGGTTTTTCGCACCAGTTGGGTATATGGCAATCATGGCCATAATTTCATGAAAACCATGCTCAGGTTGTTTCGTGAAAAGGATGAGTTGAAGGTGGTGGATGACCAGATTGGGGCGCCTACCTGGAGTCGGATGATTGCAGAGGTGACGGCTCAGGTCATCGGCCAGCTGCATTCTGGCGCAAAGCATGCTGATGAGCTTAAAGGCATCTATCATTTGACAAGTAGCGGGGAGACCAGTTGGTATGGTTTCGCCAGACAGATTCTGGAACTGTCCGGTGAATCTTGTTCCCTTTTGCCGATTGCTACCCACAAATATCCAACACCTGCCCGTCGGCCAGCGTACTCGGTTCTGGATAATAGTAAGTTAAGTCAAGTGTTTAGACTGTCTATGCCGAACTGGTCCAGCGCACTTAAGCGCTGCATGGAAGATGAAAGGCCTACTTCATGAGAACATGTCGATGTCAGATCAAATTTGTAATGCTGACTGACACAGTCTCAATCTGATTACAAATCTAAAAACCATCTTTGTTGACTACAGACTGAAAGTGTCGACTTGAATATTGCTGTGCAGCGATATAGCGTGAGATAATGGAGATTCTGATCTACAGCATTTGAGGAAGCTACCTCATTACGGGGCAATACAGCGGATGTATGAGACTTTCTACGGTTTTGCCGAAAAACCATTCACCTTGTTACCTGACCCGTCTTTCCTGTTTCTTGGGAAAAAGCACAGTACTGCCTATTCCATGTTGGAATACGGGATGCTCAGCCAGGCCGGGTTCACAGTGATTACCGGAGAAGTGGGCAGCGGTAAAACTACCCTGGTGCGCCACCTGCTCAACCAGTTGGAGGATGATGTGACTGTTGGGCTGGTAAACACCAGTCACCGTGACATGGGTGAATTGCTGCAGTGGGTATTGCTCTCTTTCGGGTTGGAGTATCGGGAGAAGGAGCGGGTGGTTCTACATGATCTCTTTACCCAGTTTCTGATCGATCAATATGCTCAGAACAAACGCACCGTATTGATTGTGGATGAGGCGCAGAACCTGGATGCGCAGGTTCTGGAAGAGCTGAGATTGCTCTCCAATATCAACGCCGACAAACATCAGGTCCTGCAGATCATTCTGGTTGGGCAGCCCCAACTGCGCAGCATGCTATCACACGAGGATTTCCTACAGTTTCAACAGCGGGTTTCGATCGATTATCACCTGTCGGCGCTCGATGAGAAGGAAACAAAGGCCTATATTTTCCACAGAACGCGCTCTGCCGGTCGTACAAAACCGCTATTTACCAAGGGTGCCTCACAGCTTATCTATCGAGCCAGTCAGGGTATTCCAAGGGTGATCAATACCATCTGTGATGCCGCATTGGTGTATGGCTTTGCGGATCAGAAGACCATACTGGATAGCAGAGTGATAACCAGTGTCTTAAGGGATAAAGCGAAAGCGCGAAGGGCGCATGTGAACAATGCTCAAAATCCTGCTGGCCATCTCAAGCCGGTAGTATTGGGAGACCGTCAGAACAATATCGAGCAATTCCAGTCCGATGACCAGCGTGGCGATCCCAATGAATCAAACAAAAAACTGACTGAGTTTAATCGGGATGCGGCAAAGTTGCTGTTCAAAAAATATTACCATGACTCATGATTTTCATAGGCTAAGTATATTTTCTGAGTGTAAATCTTAAGTATTGAAATACATCCTATTATAGGAAAGTTAATCAGGACTGATTGATATGGAAACTGGAAGTTATTCAATATCGGATTTGATGTTGAATTCCGGGGTGAGGTTTGGAACCAGTGGTGCACGGGGTTTGGTGAGTGCAATAACCGACCAGGTCGCTTACTCATACACCTATGCTTTTTTACAGCATCTTGAAATATCCGGACAGCTAAAAACAAATAGACGTGTTGCCATAGCCGGTGATTTCCGTCCCAGTACACCCAGAATCATGGCTGCGGTCTGCAAAGCAGCTATCGATCGTGGTCTTCAGGTAATCAACTGTGGATATATTCCTTCGCCAGCGATTGCGCTCTATGGCCTGCAACAGGGTATTCCATCCATTATGATTACCGGAAGTCACATTCCAGACGATCGTAATGGAATCAAGTTTAACCGTCTGGATGGTGAAATCCTAAAAGAGGATGAACAGGCAATCCGCGATCAGGTCATAGAGATTCCTGAGCAACTGTTTGATCAACAGGGATACTTTGCTCAGAAACAAGATCTTCCGTCCGTCAATAGAACGGCTTACGAGAATTATGTAAGACGCTATACCAACTTTTTTAGTCCAATGTGTCTCGAAGGATTGAGAATCGGTCTCTATGAACACTCCAGTGTTGCCAGAGAGTCAGCTGCTGAAGTTCTTGAAGCCTTGGGGGCAGAGGTTATTCGATTGGGCTATTCCGATCAGTTTGTTCCAGTGGATACAGAGGCTATCAGACCTGAAGACATTGCATTAGCCAAAGATTGGGCGAATATCCATGATTTGGATAGTATCGTCTCGACAGATGGAGACGGGGATCGGCCATTGGTCAGCGATGAAAAAGGAGAATGGCTGCGGGGTGATATGGCAGGCATGCTATGTGCGTATTTCCTTAATGCAGAATGGGTGGCTACACCGGTTAGTAGTAGTAGTGCCGTTGAGCGATCAGGCTGGTTTACTGGAGTGAGTCGTACCCGTATAGGATCACCTTATGTGATTTCTGCCATGTCCACGCTACTTGACGAGGGTAGAGAAGGCGTTGTTGGTTATGAGGCTAATGGTGGCTTTCTCAATGCGGATACACTTGTATATGGTGACAAAATGCTTGAGCCATTGCCAACCCGCGATGCACTTATCGTCATAGTCGGCATTCTAAATCGTACTCAAAATGGTGCCTTGAAGGTATCTGAACTCTGTGCTTCAGCACCAGCACGATTTACATCAAGTAATCGTTTGAAGGCTTTCCCCATTGACCTGAGTCAGGAACGGCTTGCTGCTTTCACAAGCGGGAACTTCGAACGAGACAGTAGAGCTATCGAGCAGGTATTTGGAAATCAGTTCGGTGAAGTCAAATCAATAGACTTAACGGATGGCGTGCGCATAACCTTCAAGGGTGAGGATATTATTCACTTACGCCCATCAGGTAATGCTCCGGAACTACGCTGCTACACGGAAGCGGACTCTGAACAGTGGGTTCGGGAGATGAACCGGATTTGTCTAAATTTATTGGAAGAATGGAGAGTACATTGATAGTACCAGTTATATTGTCAGGTGGGTCAGGAACGCGTTTGTGGCCACTCTCCAGAAGTGCCTATCCTAAACAATTTATACCACTGATGGATGAAACCTCCCTCTTTCAGGCCACCCTGGAACGAGTTTCAGAGTTACCTGATAGCACAGACGCCCTGGTAGTATGCAATGAAGAACATCGCTTCATGGTTGCTGAACAGGTTAGAAAACTTGCTAAAAAGTGTTCCGGAATCATACTCGAACCTGTAGGGAGAAACACAGCGCCTGCCATAGCGTGCGCTGCCTTGCATGCCTTGAAGCAGGATCAGAACGCATTGATCATGGTGACCCCTTCAGATCATATTATCAGTGATCAAACACGGTTTTCAGAATCGATGGAGAAGGGGATAGAGGCTGCAAAAAACGGTGGCTTGGTCACCTTTGGTGTGGTGCCCGACAAACCCGAGACAGGCTATGGTTACATCCGCAAGGATGAGGGTCGTCAGCAACTTGGGGCATACCGGGTTGCTGAGTTTGTTGAGAAGCCGGATCTGCAGACTGCCGTCAACTATCTCGATTCAGGTGAATATCTTTGGAATAGCGGGATGTTTGTTTTCCAGGCACAACGCTATCTGCAAGAGCTTACAAAATTCGAGCCTGAAATGGTTAAAGCAGTAACCAGCGCATTTGAAAAACAGAGTGTTGACCTGGATTTTATCCGCCTCGATAAGGAAGCCTTTCTCGCCTGTCCTTCGGAATCCATTGATTATGCGGTGATGGAGAAGACTGAGAAATCGATGGTGGTACCACTGGATGCCGGATGGAGCGACATTGGTTCCTGGTCTGCGCTCTCTGATGCTGCTGGAACCGATAGTGAAGATGACAATGTCTTATTGGGGGATGTTCTGGCCAAGGACGTGACAAACAGCTATTTACGCAGTGAAAATCGAATGATAGCTGGCATTGGACTAGATGGATTGGTGGTTATCGAAACGGCGGACGCGGTTCTGGTTGCTGATAAGTCCAGATCCCAGGATGTCAAAGAGATCGTAGATCAACTCAAGGTTTCCGGCCGTTATGAGCCTTTCACCCATGTCAGAGTTTACCGACCCTGGGGTAGGTATGAGACTGTCGATGAGTGTGCCCGGTTCAAGGTCAAACGTATTGTAGTCAATCCTGGTGCCAGTCTCTCATTACAAAAACACAACCACCGCGCCGAGCATTGGGTTGTGGTCAAAGGTACGGCCAGGATTATCAATGGCAAGGAAGAGAAACTGTTGACAGAGGACCAATCCACTTATATTCCGATCGGTACTCTGCATCGTCTGGAGAATCCAGGCCTCATACCTCTTGAGATTGTTGAGGTTCAGACTGGCAGTTATCTGGGAGAGGATGATATCGAGCGGTTTTCTGACGACTATGGTCGTCATGTGCCTGAAACTGAACCGAAGTCTATACGTAAGACTGTTTGACTTGGCTGATCATTAGTCCCATTCTTGAGGTATTGAATTAGGGCCTATTGGATTAGTGTTAACAGACCCTAACGCTCTTATAATCAAAGTTATATGGATTGATACCAATGATTTGTTCAAGCGTTTCGTGTCTGTTCAAGTGAATTGTGATTCCTTAACTTATCCCTTCTAGCCTAGGTTTTTTTGTATCTAGTCAGAGAACCTACGAGTAATCCACCAGCCTTCTGCATTTACTAAATCATTATTAAAATTATAAAATAAGCCTATTCTAAATAAGTGAGTATTAAGAGCTTTTTAAATGTATAAGCTCTTTGCTTACTTCAATTATTAGTCTAAATTTATACACTAATTCAGGATAATGTTATTTGGGATCAATATTTACAAGGAGGGTAGTGTAGATTAAAGGAAACACATATGAATGGGGTGAATGAATATACTCTGCGTATAATAAGTCGAATCTATGATGGAGGATTATCTTCTGGTAATTGGCCAGCCATTATTGATGATTTGACTGATTACTTTAATGCCAGCGGGTCTGCTTTATTCTATTCAGATAATCAAAATCCAGAAATTAATCCAAAAATAACTTGTTTAAGTGATTTCTGGCGTAAGCAAGGTAACTTAAATGAATATCAAAATAATGTAGCTGATGATGAGCCTTCAGCAAGAATCCTTAGAAATCGAGAGCCTCGAGATATTGTCACAGATGATGTTCTGACAACAGAGGAAAGGCAAAGTATCATTGATTATGGCCAAAAAATGAAAGAGATTTTTGGTCTTGAAGCTATGATGGTGGCGCGTCTTACTGAGACAGGGGCATGGTTTGACTATGTAACATTCCAATTTGACGGAAAACATGGTCCTGTAAGAACGGAGGAGATGAAAAATTTAAAAATTCTCTTACCACACATTGCCAAGTCTCTTGAGATTTCACGTCCTATGACGGTGCTTGAGCAGAGGTTCAATCGTGTCCTCGAAGCCTTGGATCACTTTCATGTGGGTGTGCTAATTTTAACAGAAAAAAACTACTGCTTACTCAAAAACAAAATGGCTTTAAAAATCCTCGAGATGAAAGATGGAATTTCACTAAATTATGGAAATCTATTAAGAGTTACAAATGATCTTGAGGATAAGCGTTTACGATATGCTGTACGGTGTGTAACTCAGACTGCGAGTGCAAATGGACTTGATGACGGTAGAGTTATGTCCATTACACGAACATCTGGGAGGGATTCATTTCTTTTGGAAGTGGCCCCTCTTAGTTGTGATGCGGATGCATTTGGAACTGGGTTCAAGGGTGCGATCGTATTTCTTATAGATCCAGTCGAGCCGGGTAAAGTATCTACATGTGGTATGCAAGAGCTTTATAAATTAACAACATCTGAAATTGAGGTTTGTAAATCAGTAGTAGAAGGGTGCAGTAATCAACAGATAGCTGATATAAGAAATGTTTCGTCAGAAACAATAAAAACTCAGATTCAGTCACTATTCCGGAAGACAAATACTGCTAACCGTTCCG
Source organism: Candidatus Thiodiazotropha sp. AKAK2 (assembly GCF_058244685.1). Classification (NCBI taxonomy): domain Bacteria; kingdom Pseudomonadati; phylum Pseudomonadota; class Gammaproteobacteria; order Chromatiales; family Sedimenticolaceae; genus Candidatus Thiodiazotropha; species Candidatus Thiodiazotropha sp. AKAK2. The sequence goes on from NZ_JBSYOP010000023.1 coordinate 27,017, forward strand.
AGCTCATACGTAGAGCACTCTCTGTCAATCTACCTATAGATAGAACTTAAATTGGATTGTAGAGAAAATAGTTACACTTATAGCTAGTACTCTTGTGTGGATTTACATTTCTATTGAGAGAGAAAAATAGAGTAAATACGTGCAAACCCTAGTCATAAAATCCTATGTAACAATTTTATTCTTTAATATTCTAATATAATTGCGCTTTCATGTTGGAGTATTTGGCAAAATAATCTATTTATCCCCCACATGGGGGATGTAAAAATAGGCCGCCTTTCATAATCTCACTTTTAAAAGAAGTTCAAATAAGAAATCACGAAAACCTCGAGTTAATTAGTGTGATTTCATCATTTCAATTAAATCACTATTGGAAACTAGATCGACTGCTAAGTCATTTTTTATCTAGTTTGGATTTTATATTAGTAGGTACTACAGGAAGTGAGAAAATGAACTCGAAAAATACGATATGTCGCCTATCTAATACTCAAGCGTTAATTTATCTTTTGATATTATTAATGTGTGCTTCATGCGGTGGTGGAAGTGGAGGTGGAGACAGTTCGGGATCTTCAACAGAAGTTACACCTCCACCGAATGAAGTAACAACACCACCGCCAGCAACATGTCAGGATAATGACACAGTAGAGTGTGCAGATCCATTAACTGGTAATAATCCAAGCATTACAGGACATGGAAACAGCTCTAATGATGTTCATGACTACTTTGAGTACACACCCAGTCAATCAGGGACAGTGACGGTTACATTAAGTGGCTTTGGAGCTAATGATTTTGACTTGTTTCTCAGGTCTTCATCTGGCGTAGTAATAGATTCAAGTGAGTCAGTAAACACTCAAGAACGCATAGTATTCACTGCTAGTGCGGGTGCTACTTACTTTATATCTGTTATGGCCTATCAAACATCGGGTATGACTATTTCATATGATTTAAATATAGCGTTAAGTTCAAATACTAATACACCGCCACCACCGCCGCCGCCATCAACAACTTCAACTATGAGTTACACGATTATTGATTCCTGTAATGATGGCTATTTGATTCGGTATAAATTATATGATGTCGACAATGATCTCGTGTGGCCTACAGCAACAACACATTTTTCTACTCAAGGATTGAATCGTGACAATACACACTCATTGGCCTGTAGGACGGGGGCAAGAATTTGTTACGGAGGGTCACTAACACCAGATGGGTCAGGATTGTATTGGGGAGTGGGGTTGTTTGGTAATCAAGGTTGTTCAACCTGCTGTTATACTTGTACCAATGGTGGATCCGTAAGAGTCGGGCTCACATGTGGCAGTCGAAAGCAGTCCTCTGAAAATGATATTTTATCTATGACCAATACTTCTTCAAATTACCAGCCAGGGCTAACTTCCGATGGTGAGTCTTTGGAAATGGGTAATGATGGACTAATAAAGAATATTGAGGTTTATGACCCAGATATAGATATAGATTTACATTAAGTTCGAGTGATGGGTGTAATTGGAGGAATGCGTCAACGTTAAAGCCAGGTATGGTATTACCTGGCTTTAATGAGTCCTTTAAATCAATTTACAACAGTCTGAGATAGTATGGATGGTGGAGGCGGGCGGATTCGAACCGCCGTCCGCGAGTCCTCTGCCAAAAGTTCTACATGCTTAGTCCTGCCTATTATATTTAACCGATTACCACCCGACGGACAGGGCGTGTAATAGGCGATTCCGGATAGGTTTTAACGTTTCCACCCCGGATGAGCTTCAACGCGATCTTGTGAGATATGACGCCTGAAAAGCTGGACGCACAAGCACGGCTCCAGTCAGACGGCACCCTACTGGGTATTAAGCAGCGAGTGCGTAGTTGTCGTCGTTGGCAACTATAAGTTTGCAGATGGTTTAGCGAGGTACTCTGCACCTCGGCATGCACTTCAGGTTTTGCAACCCCCGTCGAAGCCTACGTCGCCCCCATGACGGTTATGAGTCAGACATTATATGCCAGGGTTTGGTTCCAGGTCACGGAAAAACTGCACTCGAGATTGGTGTCGCGCTAGCCGTGCTTGAACAGCCGCTCTTTTTCCCGCTTCCAGTCCCGGTCCTTGTCGCTTGCCCGTTTGTCATGGAGTTTCTTGCCTTTGGCGACGCCGATCTCCAGTTTGGCCATGCCTTTCTTCCAATACAGCGCCGTGGGCACCAGGGTATAGCCCTTGCGCTCGACCAGGCCGATCAGTTTATTCAGCTCACTTCGATGCAGCAGCAGCTTGCGGGTACGTATAGGATCCGTGCGGATGTGGGTGGAGGCGGTGCTGAGAGGCACGATATGGGCGCCGAACAGGAACGCCTCGCCCTCCTTGATAGTGACGTAACTCTCTTTGATCTGAACCTTTCCTTCACGCAGACTTTTCACTTCCCAACCCTGCAGGGAGAGGCCGGCTTCGTATCGATCTTCGATGAAATAGTCGTGATTCGCCTTTTTATTCAGCGCGATGGTGGGGCGCCCCTGGACTTTTTTCTTTGCTTTACTTGCCATCGGCCTATTCTAATGCCGGAAAAGGCAACTCACCAGAGGCGGCTTGAGAAATGGTCCAATTTTCAGGAGAATCAACAACCTTTAGATGAATGACAACCCGGCGATCAGTTGGTTTACCCTCTGTCTTCTGGGCAAATATGGCCCAACTGACAACGCTGTAAGCTGATTCGTTTAGATTTTGAGAGCTGAATAAGGATCAAAAGTAATGGCTGAAAGACAATCCATACATGGCCAGTGGTCGTCGCGGCTGGTGTTCATCCTGGCAGCTACCGGGTCTGCGGTCGGATTGGGTAATGTCTGGAAGTTTCCCTACATCACCGGCGAAAATGGTGGTGGCGCCTTTGTTATCGTCTATCTTGTGTGCATTGCCCTGGTCGGTGTGCCGATCATGATGGCTGAGATCATGCTTGGCCGCCGGGGCCGGCAGAGCCCGATCAACACCATGGCTGAACTGAGTCGCGAGGAGGGGGCCAACAAAGCCTGGTCTCTGATCGGCTGGAGCGGTGTGTTGGCCGGTTTCTTCATCCTCTCCTATTACAGTGTGATTGCCGGTTGGGCTCTGGCCTATGTGGCTCGTGCCGGAGCCGGTCTGTTCAGCGGGCTCGATGCGGCCGGGGTGGAGAGCATGTTCAATGGCCTGGTGGGCAGTCCGGAACGTCTGCTGGCCTGGCATACCCTGTTCATGCTGATGAGTATGTTTGTGGTTGCCAAAGGGGTGAAATCAGGCCTGGAAAAGGCCGTGACCTATCTGATGCCGGCCCTGTTCCTGCTGTTACTGCTGTTGGTTGGCTATGCCATGAACACAGGCTTTTTCGTGCAGGGGCTTGAATTTCTTTTTTCACCGGATTTCAGTAAGTTGATATACACCTGTCAGGTGGTCGACGGGGTTGAGCAGTGTGATATCAGTGGCGGGCCGTTACTGGTTGCGATGGGGCATGCTTTTTTCACCCTGAGTCTGGGGATGGGGGCGATCATGGTCTACGGCTCCTATATGCCGAAAAAGTCTTCGATCGCAGGATCGGCGGTGCTGATTGCACTGCTCGATACGTTGGTCGCTCTGCTGGCAGGCATGGCGATATTCCCGATTGTATTTGCCAACGGGCTTGAGCCTGGGGCTGGTCCCGGATTGATCTTTCAAACCCTGCCGATCGCCTTTGGCGCTATGCCGGGGGGACATCTGTTCGGTACGCTGTTCTTTGTCTTGCTGGTCTTTGCCGCCTGGAGTTCCGCGATCTCGCTGATCGAGCCGGCGGTGGCCTGGTTGGTGGAAAACCGCGAGATGACCCGGGTGCGGGCGTCGATCTGGATCGGGCTGACTACCTGGGTCATCGGTCTGGGTACGGTCTTTTCGTTCAACATCTGGTCCGATGTCAAACTGTTCGATATGACCTTTTTTGATCTGCTCGACTACCTGACGGCCAATATCATGTTGCCGCTTGGTGGTTTGTTGATTGCGATCTTCAGTGGCTGGCTGATGAAAAAAGCCTCAAGCCAGGATGAGTTCGCCATAAGTGGGGTTCGATATAATCTTTGGTGGACCCTGATTCGCTATGTTTCGCCGTTAGCTGTCGTGGTGGTTTTCTTACACGCAATTGGATTATTTTAACTGTGCCGGTTGTCAAAAAGAGCGCGCTGGTAGCGCATTCAGCGCATGAGATGTTTCAATTGGTTTGTGCATTTGAAGCCTACCCCGAGTTTCTGCCCTGGTGCAGTGACAGTCGCCTGATCTCCCGTACGCCTGAAGAGATCTGCGGTGAACTGGAAGTGTCACGGGTTGGGATCAGGCAGCGGTTTTCCACCTGCAACAAGTTGGTAACAGACGAGAGAATGGATATCCAGCTGCGGGATGGACCGTTTCAGAAGTTACAAGGCAGCTGGCATTTCATCCCATTGAAGGAGGATGCTTGTAAAGTTGAGTTGGTGCTTGAGTTTGAGTTTGCCGGTCGCTTGATCGATGCGGCGTTCGGGCGGGTGTTCAGTCAGATCGCGAATACCCTGGTCGATGCATTTTGTAAACGGGCGGATGTAGTATACAGGAAGGCCAGTGGATGAAATTTGAAGTAGCTTATGGGACGTTGGATGGGCAGGTTCTGTTGATCGTGGAGTCCAGGGAGCCGCTCACGGTAGAGCAGGCCATCGAGCAGTCTGACATTCTGCAGCGTTTTCCGGAGATTGATCTGAAAGTCAATAAAACGGGCATCTTTGGCAAAGCGGCCAAATTGGACGCCATGCTCAATGAGGGCGACCGGGTGGAGATCTACCGGCCGCTGATTGCCGATCCCAAAGAGGCCAGAAAAAAGCGTGCCGCAGAAGGCAAGCCGATGAAAAAGGGCGGTTGAGTGCTTGGAGTTACTCCGGCTCTCCCAGGCCCAATGAGTACCAAAGCCTTTCCAGAATACCGAAATCTCCATCGTAGTCGGGTACGCTGGCTACCAGTTCGCGTTTCTCCTGTTTGGTTTCCACATTTTCTGCCGCTTTGATATCTCCCTGGTAGTGGCTCAGAAGATCATTCTCAAAAAAGACACGAAATCGCTTAATTTCAACAGCTTGGTTGCGACGTTTGATCGATAGCAGATAGTCCCAGCGGGTACCGTGAAAGACATCGATCAACATCGGCGAGCCCAGGGCAAAACGGACCTGTCTCTGGGTCATACCGGGCTGCAGCAGAGCAACCATTTCCGGAGTGATGATATTACCCTGCTCAATATCAGGTGAATGGACCAATGAGAGCTCTTCCCATGAGGAACAGGCATTGAGAAGGGGAATGATTAACAAAATGAGGATGAGTTTCTTTTTCATTACAAGTACAATTCATTAGCTGCCATCATAATAGCGCATTCCAAATCCAAGAAACACTCGTTGGAGATATATCTGGATGGATAACCAGGATATTCGAAAAGCCGGACTCAAAGTTACCCTGCCCAGGGTGAAGATACTTGAGTTATTGGAGAGTAGTGCCCAGCGTCATGTCAGTGCTGAAGATGTCTATAAGATGCTGCTGGAAAAGGGCGAAGAGATTGGCCTGGCAACCGTCTATCGTGTGCTCACCCAGTTTGAGTCTGCAGGTCTGGTGACACGGCACAATTTCGAGGGTGGACATGCGGTATTCGAGCTTGAACGTGGCAACCACCATGATCATCTTGTCTGCGTGGTTTGTGGCAAGGTGGAGGAGTTTGTCGACAGCACGATCGAAAACCGGCAAAAGGAGATCGCCAAAGAACATGGTTTTGAGATTGTGGATCACTCACTGATTATCTATGGTCACTGCGGCAATCCGAAGTGCACTGTGAACTGACGCTATCGTGTCTACAGACCCTAACTCACCCAAACAGCCCTAAGCATCAGCAGCCAATGTCACCATCTCCTCTGCATGGGCGAGCGTCTGTTCGGTGATTTTAATGCCGCCCAGCATACGGGCAATCTCCTGAATCCGCTGTTCATCATCCAGCCTGGCGATATCGGTGCTGGTGCTCTTCTGTTGAGTGGTCTTCTGGACTTGGAAATGGTGCATTGCCTGGGCCGCAACCTGGGGCAGGTGGGTAACACACAAAATCTGTCGGCTTGAGGAGAGCTTACGCAGCATCTGACCGACAATTTCGGCAACACCGCCGCCGATCCCCACATCAACCTCATCGAAAACCAGAGTCGGTGTGGTGCCGCACTCGATGGTTGCCACCTGGATGGCCAGACTGATGCGGGAAAGTTCACCGCCAGAAGCCACTCTGCTGAGCAGATCGAGGGGCAGGCCAGGGTTGGCCGAGACCTGAAAATCGACCTGCTCCAGGCCATTTGCACCGGCATCTTCTGCATCAAGGGGTGTGAGTAGAACATTGAACTTGCCACCAGGCATGCCCAGGGTCTGCATTGCTTCAGTGATTACCCGTCCCAACTGTTTGGCTGAAGTACGGCGCTTTTTGGAGAGTTGTTCGCCCAGTTTCAAATAGGCGGTACGCCTCGCCTCAACCTGGTTGGTAAGTTCCGACAGGGTCTCATCCGCCCCTTCAAGTGTGTCGATTTCTGACTGGATTTGTTGCAGTTTTTCAGGCAACTGCCGGGGTTTTACCCGATATTTCCTGGAGGCGTCATGCAATAGGCCAAGACGCTCTTCCAGCTGCTGCAGGCCACTGGGATCGAGTGCAATGTCGGTCAGGTAGTTGCGCAGAAAGGCCAGCGCTTCATCGACTTGGATCAGCGCACTGTCGATCATCTCTCTGGGATCCTTCAGGCTGCTGTCCAGATGTTCCATCTCGCTGACCAGCTCAAGTGAACGGGAGAGCTGGCTGCGCAGGGAGTGCTGCTCCCCATCCAATCCGGAGAGAATCTCGTTGCAGCTGGTTCTGATCTGCTCCAGGTGGCTGAGACGTGAATGCTCCTTCTCGATTGAGGCGAGCTCTTCTACTGAAACATCAAGTGCGGCAAGCTCCTCAGCCTGATAACGGAGCAGGTCCAGCCGTGATGCCCGCTCTTCTGTTTCGGCTGTGAGGAGTTGCAGGCGCTTCAGGTCCTTCTGGTAGCTTTTATACTGCTGTGCAAGTTGATGGCTGAGTTGTGTATGGCCGGCATAGGCATCCAGTAGCCGCCTCTGGTGATTGGCCTTGAGCAGGGACTGGTGTGCGTGTTGCCCGTGTATCTCCACCAACAGATCCCCCAGGTCCTGGAGTTGTTGCATGGGGACGCTGCGACCATTGATGTAGCAGCGGGAGCGACCCTCCCGGTTGAGGCTGCGCCGCAGGATGCATTCATCCCCCTCGTCCAGATCCTGTTGGCGTAGCCAGTGGCCGGCCTCGGGGGTCTTGCTGATATCGAACTGTGCTGTAACCTCTGCCCGGTCTGCACCGGAACGAATCAGGCCGTTGTCGGCCCGTTCACCCAGTGCCAACCCAAGCGCGTCGATGAGGATTGATTTGCCCGCACCGGTTTCACCGGTCAAAGCCGTCAAACCTCCGAGCAGTTCCAGTGCCATACCGGAGACTACGGCAAGATTATGGATCTGCAGTTGGACTAGCATCGGTTCTTTTTAGGGTTTTCCGCCCACCCGAGCTTGGCCCTGAGTATGCTGTAGTAGTCGTATCCGGTGGGGTGGATCAGTCGGACCTGAGGTTCTGCCTTGCGAATCCGGATTACCTCTCCCGGCATGGCGGGAATGGTGGCCTGTCCATCACAGGTGATCTGAACATCCTCAGTATGATCGGGGTGGAGCCGGATCTCGATCAAACTGTCGCCATCCACCACAATCGGGCGATTACTCAGGGTATGGGGGCAGATCGGTACCAGCGCGATGGCATTCAACGAGGGGTGGAGCAGCGGGCCACCGCCAGAGAGTGCATAAGCGGTCGAACCGGTGGGTGTGGAGACGATCAATCCGTCGGATCGTTGGTCGTTGACCAGCTGCTCGTCCACATAGGTTTCGAACTCAATCATTCGGGCGATATTCCATTTGTGCAGCACCACATCATTGAATGCCAGGATGTTCTGGTTTTCCGATGATTCATCCCCCATGCTGACCTCGAGCAGAAAGCGGCACTCCTGTTCATATTTTCCGTTGAGGATCTCCGTTAGCTGCTGGGTCATCTCTTCTGGTGAGATATCCACCAGAAAACCCAATCGACCGAGATTTATACCCAATAAGGGAATATTCTGCTGGGAGAGTACCCGTGCCGCATGCAACAGGGTGCCGTCGCCGCCAACCACGATTACCAGGTCACTGTGTTTGGGCAGGTCGATCTCAGGGACGCTGGAGACCGGTTTGTTATTGAGCATCCGGCAGGTCTCCTCCTCAATGACTACCTCGTGCTGATGTTCAATCAGGTAGTCGTAGAGTCGCAGGAGAGTCTGTTTGACTATCGGGTCACCATGTTTTCCAATCAGTCCGATTTGCTGAAACCGCTTATGCATACCTGGTGCTAGGCTCGTGGCTAAGGTCTAAGATCTAATGCTTGAAAAAGCGCCATTCCTCAACGTTAGCATGGTGCCATGGGCAATCCAAGTCGGGAGTGGCTGGGAAGCGGAATGCTTGACTAGGTGAATCTGAATTGCTAGCTTTTGATACATTGGCACTCGACTGGAATGAGTGCTAATCATCACCCCGGAGACTCCCTTGTCAGAGAACAAATCGGTCAATGAAACCGCGGTCAGTGAGCGCGCGCAGCATTTCCTGAAAGCGCTGATTGAACGCTATATCAAAGAAGGACAGCCTGTGGGTTCCCGTACCCTGGCGAAAGACACCGGTTTGGATCTCAGTCCGGCCACGGTGCGGAATGTGCTGGCCGACCTGGAGGACCTGGGACTGGTCTCTTCCCCTCATACCTCGGCCGGCCGGGTGCCCACCATCACCGGTTACCGGATGTTCATCGATTCCCTGCTGACCGTGCAGGATCTGAAAAAGGCGGAAGTGGAGAAGATCCGCTCTGAACTGATCATGGGGGGCGAGGAGAGCAAAGTACTACTCGCATCGGCCTCCCGTCTACTCTCCGGGGTGACCCACATGGCGGGCGTGGTGACCCTGCCGAGGCGGGAGAAGACCACCTTCCGTCAGATCGAGTTTCTGCCCCTCTCCGAGCATCGGGTTCTGGGCATTCTGGTGACCGATGCAGGCGAGGTGCACAACCGGATTCTGCATACCCACCGGGATTTCGAGCGGATCGAGCTGGAACAGGCGGCCAATTTCCTCACCAACTCCTTTGCCGGGCGCGATATGGATCTGGTGCGCCAGCGTCTGCTGCAGGAGCTGAATGATGCCCGGGATCACTTCGATCAGATGATGACCCAGGCCCTCAGCATGGCGGGCGAGGTGGTCAATGCCAGTGAGTCGGAAGAGGACTGCATGATCGCAGGACAGACCAATTTAATGGAATTTGCTGAACTTTCCGGGCTGGACCAGCTGCGCAAGCTATTCGATGCCTTTACTGAGAAACGTGAGATTCTGCATCTGCTGGATCAGTTTCAGAACGCCGACGGGGTACAGATCTTCATCGGTGAGGAGTCCGGCTATCAGCTGCTCAACGGCTGCTCCATCGTCACCGCCCCCTATCAGGTGAATGAAGAGATGGTCGGTATGTTGGGCGTGATCGGCCCAACCCGTATGAACTATGAGCGGGTCATACCGGTGGTCGACATCACCGCAAAAATTCTCAGTGCAGCCTTGAAAAAAAATTAATCGTCCCAATCTGACATAAGATTGCCCCGAAAAACGGGGCATTGTATTTGTCGTTCAAATTTAGTTGAGGTCAAACCAAGTGATAGATAAGGATCAACCACAAGATTCGGCAGAGAATGTGGAAGAACCACAGGCTCAGGTGGAAGAGCCAGTTGCCGAGAATGAGGTGATTGAGGAGGCGGCTGCATCTGATCAGGATCATCAGGAGCTGACCAAGTTGCTCGAAGATGCCCGCTCAAAGGCGGATGAGCACTGGGATCAGGTAATGCGGATGCGGGCTGAAATGGACAATCTGCGCAAACGCGGCCAGCGGGATCTGGAAAATGCCCATAAATTCGCCTTGGAGAAGATCTCACAAGATATGCTGCAGGTGTGGGACAGCCTGGAGCTTGGCTATCAGGCCTCCCTGGACGATAGTGCGGATATCGACAAGATCCGTGAAGGGACCGAGCTGACCCTGAAACTGCTGATGGATGTGATGAATCGCCACGGGATCGAACAGGTGGATCCTGAGGGTGAGGCCTTCAATCCTGAGTTCCATCAGGCGATGTCGATGCAGGAGCGTGATGATGTGGAACCCAACACCGTCGTGGCGGTTGTACAAAAGGGCTATCTGCTCAATGGACGGCTGCTGAGACCGGCGATGGTGATGGTCTCCAAGGCCTCATCAGGCGCCTCGATCGACGAGCAGGCTTGAAACCCACACAGATGACCCCACATTAGGGACAGTCATCAAGAAATATCACTTATTTATAAAGTTTTCGGAGAGTTAAACATCATGGGCAAGATCATCGGTATCGATCTGGGAACCACCAATTCCTGTGTTGCGGTCATGGAAGGGAGTGCTACCAAGGTCATTGAAAACAGTGAGGGCGATCGTACGACCCCATCGATTGTCGCCTATAGCAACGACGGTGAGATTCTGGTTGGCCAGTCGGCCAAACGCCAGGCCGTCACCAACCCTCAGAACACCCTGTTCGCCATCAAACGTCTGATCGGCCGCATGTTCAAAGACAAAGTGGTTCAGCGGGATGCCGACATGGTGCCATACAAAATCGTCCAGGCGGACAATGGTGATGCCTGGGTTGAAGTGAATGGCAAAAAGATGGCGCCGCCGGAGATCTCAGCGAAGATCCTGCAGAAGATGAAAAAGACGGCGGAAGACTATCTGGGTGAGACGGTCAGCGAGGCTGTGATCACGGTTCCGGCTTACTTCAACGACTCCCAGCGTCAGGCCACCAAGGATGCCGGACGCATCGCCGGTCTCGAGGTAAAGCGGATCATCAATGAACCGACCGCAGCCGCTTTGGCCTACGGTATGGACAAAAAGCGCGGTGATCAGACTCTGGCGGTATACGACCTGGGTGGTGGTACCTTCGATATCTCGATCATCGAAATCGCCGAGATCGATGGCGAGCACCAGTTTGAAGTGCTCTCAACCAACGGCGACACCTTCCTCGGTGGTGAAGACTTTGATCTGCGCATCATCGACCACCTGGTGGATGAGTTCAAAAAGGATCAGGGTTTCGACCTGCGTAATGATCCGTTGGCGCTGCAACGTCTGAAAGAGGGGGCCGAGAAGGCGAAAATCGAGCTCTCATCCAGTCAGCAGACCGACATCAATCTGCCCTATATCACCGCAGATGCCAGTGGTCCGAAACATCTGAATCTGAAACTGACCCGCTCCAAGCTGGAATCCCTGGTCGACGACCTGGTCAGTCGCACCATCGAGCCCTGTAAAGTGGCGCTGAAGGATGCGGGTGTGGATGCCTCCAAGATCGATGAGATCATCCTGGTGGGTGGTCAGAGCCGTATGCCCAAAGTACAGGAAGCGGTTAAAGCGTTCTTCGGTAAAGAGCCCCGTAAGGATGTCAATCCCGATGAGGCCGTGGCGATCGGTGCGGCAATTCAGGGCGGTGTCCTGGGTGGTGAGGTTAAAGATGTTCTGTTGCTGGATGTCACGCCACTCTCCCTGGGTATCGAGACCCTCGGCGGGGTGATGACCAAGCTGATCGAGAAGAACACCACGATCCCGACGACGGCTTCGCAGGTCTTCTCCACCGCGGATGACAGTCAGACGGCGGTGACAGTACATGTACTGCAGGGTGAGCGTGAACAGGCCGGGGCCAACAAATCCCTGGGTCGTTTCGACCTCAGCGACATCCCGCCGGCACCTCGCGGCGTACCTCAGATCGAGGTCAGCTTCGACATCGATGCCAACGGTATCCTGAATGTCTCCGCCAAAGACAAGGCCACCGGCAAGGAGCAGTCGATCGTGATCAAGGCCTCTTCCGGTCTGAGTGACGATGAGATCGATCGGATGGTCAACGATGCGGAAGCCCATGCCGATGAGGATCGCAAGTTCCATGAACTGGTCGCGGCGCGCAATCAGGCCGATTCCATGATCCACGCCACCAAGAAGTCGATGGAAGAGCTGGGTGAGGATAAGCTGGAAGCCGGTGAAAAAGAGGCCATTGAAAGTGCCATCAAGGATCTTGAGGCGGTGCTGAGCGGCGATGACAAAGAGGTCATCGAAGAGAAAACCAAGGCTTTGGCCGAGGCCTCAGGTAAAATGGCAGAACGCCTCTACGCTCAGAAGGGTGCTGAGGCCGGAGAAGGCTCAGCACCTGGTGCGGAAGCGGAGCCGGAAGGCGCGGCTGGAGCGGCGGATGACGATGTGGTCGATGCCGAGTTCGAAGAGGTCAAAGACAACAAGAATTAGTCTGTCTTTGTTGCCATTGAACCGTACATCGGCTCGTCCGGTGTACGGTTTTTGGCGTTATACCGAAGCGTAAAAAAAGGGTGGGATTGCGGTAAAACAACAGTTTGAAGTGATCTCTAATAACAGAACACAGATAGTTTGCAGATAGAACCAGCCATGGCGAAAAAAGATTATTACGAAGTATTGGGCGTTAACAAGAACGCCAGTGAGGCCGAAATCAAAAAGGCCTATCGCCGGTTGGCTATGAAACATCATCCGGATCGCAATACCGGTGATGCGGCAGCCACTGCCGAGAAGAGCTTCAAAGAGGCCAAAGAGGCCTATGAGATCCTGTCCGATGCACAGAAGCGAGCGGCCTATGACCAGTTTGGTCATGCGGGCGTCGATCAGACCATGGGCGGTGGATTCGGTGGTGGTGATGCCAACTTTTCCGATATCTTTGGTGATGTGTTCGGCGATATCTTCGGTGGTGCCCGTGGCGGTGGCGGTTCCCGAGTTCACCGTGGCGCCGATCTGCGCTACAACCTGCAGCTCTCCCTGGAAGATGCGGTTGCCGGAACCACCGTCAAGATTCGTGTGCCTACCCTGGTGAAGTGCGACACCTGTGGCGGCAGCGGTGCTAAGAAAGGCTCCAGCCCCAAGACCTGTGAAACTTGCGCCGGTCATGGCCAGGTCAGAATGCAGCAGGGATTCTTCTCGGTTCAACAGACCTGCCCACGCTGTCACGGCAAAGGCAGCGTAATCGACGATCCCTGTCCCAAGTGTCAGGGTCAAGGTCGGATTCAAGAGCATAAAACCCTCTCTGTGAAGGTACCGCCGGGTGTTGATTCCGGGGATCGGATTCGCCTGGCCGGAGAAGGCGAGGCGGGCGAGAGCGGTGGACCTCCAGGGGATCTCTATGTGCAGGTCGCCGTCAAACCTCACTCCATCTTCAGTCGCGAAGACAACCACCTGTTCTGCGAGGTGCCGATCAGTTTTGTGATTGCCGCCCTGGGTGGCGAGTTGGAAGTACCGACACTGGACGGCAAAGTGATGCTGAAAATACCTGCCGGTACCCAGACCGGGCGTCTGTTCCGCATGCGCGGTAAAGGGGTCAAGCCGGTACGTGGTGGTCCGGTTGGTGACCTGATGTGTCGGGTGCTGGTGGAAACACCGGTGAAACTGACCAATGAGCAGGAAGAGCTGCTACAGCGCTTTGATGAAACCATGAAACGCGGCGGGGCGAAACACAGTCCACACTCCACCAGCTGGGTGGATGGGGTGAAGAAGTTCTTTGAGAATATGGGTTTCTAAGACGTTTTTGCTCAATCACATTGGGCCCTGGTGTGCCCACTAGCGTGACAATCAAGCTCCTTAGGGGAAACAGATGACAAGAATTGCAGTGGTTGGCGCTGCCGGCCGGATGGGAAAAACACTGGTCCAGGCTGTGCATGAAACAGATGGTCTGACCCTGGGGGCGGCTACCGAAAGGGCTGAATCGGGCCTGGTTGGCCGGGATGCCGGTGAGCTGGCCGGACTCGGCAGCTTTGATCTGGCCCTGGTGGATGATCTTGCCCAGGTGGTGGATGACTTCGATGTGGTGATCGATTTCACCACGCCGGCCGCCACCCTGAAACATCTGCAGATCTGTATCGAGGCCGGTAAACAGATGGTAATCGGTACCACCGGTCTCTCGGATGGTGACAAAGCCGCTTTGGCAAAGGCCGGTGAAAAGATTGGCATCGTCTTCGCACCGAATATGAGTGTTGGGGTCAATCTCTGTTTCAAACTGCTGGAAGTGGCGGCCAAAGTGATGGGAGATGAGGCTGACATTGAGATCATCGAAGCCCACCACCGGCATAAAGTCGATGCCCCGTCCGGTACAGCACTGCGCATGGGTGAAGTGGTTGCAGAAACCCTGGGCCGGGATCTGAAGAGCTGTGCAGTCTATGGCCGGGAAGGCAATACCGGACCAAGGGATAGCAAAACCATCGGTTTCGAGACGATTCGTGCGGGGGATGTGGTTGGTGAACACAGCGTCTGGTTTGCCATGGAGGGAGAGCGTGTGGAGATCGCCCACAAAGCCTCAAGCCGGATGAATTTCGCCAGAGGTGCTGTACGGGCCTCGAAATGGATCGGCAGTAAATCGACTGGTTTGTTCGATATGCAGGATGTACTGAGTCTGCGTTAGCTTCCTGCTACGGTCGTTTGAATTAACGCAGCGGATTTCGTGCATTGTATTTGCATGATTCCCAATCAGACCATAAGTGTTAATGCGATTGGCCTGGTTGGTATCTGATACATAATGGTGTTCCGGTGCGGTGATTCCGTACCCAGTCTACCTGGGGTGATTGAAATGCAGAGAGCCTTCTCACTCTTTTTCATCCTGCTGCTGGCCCATGGAATCTTGGGATGCAGCGATGATCCTCTGTCTGCCGAAGAGCAACTGCGCGGCACCATCCGTGAAGCTGAATCCACTATTCAGGCCCGCGATCTGTCGGCAACCCTGGAATTTGTGGATGCGGATTACCGCGACAATTACGGCTTCGATCTACGCCAGTTGAGAGCTATGCTGGCCGGCTATTTTTTACGCCATAAATCGATCCATATTCTCACCACCATAGACAACATCGAGGTGCGCGAGGATGGTTATGCCCAGGTGCTTATCTATGCCGGTTTGGCGGGATCGCCTCAGGATCGTGAGAGATCGCTAAGCCAGTGGCGCGGGGATCTGCTGCGTCTTGAATTGACCTTTCTGCAGCAGGATGACGATTGGCTGGTGTCCGAAGCGGATTGGCGCCGGGCAACACCCCAGGACTTTATGCATTGAGTTTGGCCCGGAACCTGCTAGTTATCTGTCGACAGGAGACCACACTGACAGGTAATGCCATGGCTCAGATACCTTTTATGCCCCAAATGACAGGGGGCAACACAACTTCAACAAAAACCGGTGAAGCTGACTTAGGGCTGATCAGTCTCTCTGCAGAGAGCTTGTCTACCGGTATTCCGTTTGATCTGGCGCTACAGGAGCTGCTCGCCTCAGAGCATAGTGAAGAGGCTTTACAGCTGTTCAGCCTGCAGATTCCGATGGATACTGAAGCTCAGCCGATGTCGAATCCGATGCTGACGCAGGACGGCAAGCTGTTGCCGCTGACCCCCCAGTTGAACGGCCAGACTTTGCCGCAGCTCAGTGAGTTGTCGCAGCAGCCGTTGGCAGCGAAGAGTGGGGAGTTGACGCCGGCACTCACTTTGACTCTGCCGCAAAAGGTTCAGACGGAAGTAGCCCTGCCGAAACTGACCAGTCTGGTGACCACCGATAGGCCGGTTGAAATGATGTCTCTGATCAACACGGATATGGGGGGTGACAGAGCCCTATCCGAGGTGTCGCGACCAGCGGATTCGGGCAACCAGTTCTCGCTCAATGCGCTCAACCAGTCAGCCACGTCGGCGCTCGGTAATCGCGCCTCGATCGTATTGCCTCTGAATACCCCGGTCGGACAACCAGGCTGGGATCAGGCGGTCGGTGAGCGGATCCAGTGGATGGTGAATCAGAATATCCAGCAGGCTGAGATTAAATTGACACCTCCAAATCTGGGGCCTTTGGAGATCAAGATATCGCTGCAGAACGATCAAACCAATGTCACTTTTATTGCTGCTCAGGCGCCAACCCGTGAAGCTCTGGAATCATCCATTCCCCGCCTGCGGGAGATGTTTGGAGAAATCAATCTGAATCTGGCGAATGTGGATGTGGGGCATCAACAGGCTGGTGAGCCTGGTCGTGAAGGTGCTGCTGAAAGTCAGGGCCGTGGTGGTTCATCCGAGGCGGATTCATCACAAGGCTGGTCGGCAGACTCTGGGAGCGTTCGGATCCGTTCGGGAGATGGATTGTTGGATACCTATGCCTGACATCGGCTAGGCCTGTTTATACTCATCCAATCGGCCCTGTTGCAGGGCCGGGATTAGCCTTCAATCGATGCCAACACAGCATGGGTCTCAGCCTAAGACCCATGCACACTTCTGCCGAGCGGTTGTTAAGCCTCACCTTGTCCATTTCAAAATCTGCCGCACTCTGTGAACTGAGCAAATAGGGTGCAAGCCGTACCTTAGGCTTTATCAGGCCCTAACTTACTGGCAAGCAACAGATTCTTTATCCTTAAACAGTGAATTTTTGTAGCTCAATGGGAATGGGATTATTTTTTGAGTCCCTATACGGACAGTAAAAATATAAACTGTTGTCAAATATTTAAACCATTTGGATGAAATATCCTGCCCAGTAAGCGAAAATGCAGTGTGCGATAGACATGTGGAATGGCTGATGCGATTCATAAAACTCCTTTTTTTGATCTTGGTGATGATGTTCGGTGCTGTATTTGCGGTACTCAACTCTGATTCGGTGCCCGTGAACTACTACTTCGGCCGCCGGGATCTACCACTCTCCCTGGTATTGACTCTGGTGCTTGGCGTCGGTGTTCTGTTGGGTCTGTTTTCCGGCATGGGACGTATCGTCGGACTGAAAAGAGAGATCCAGACGCTGAAAAGGCGTAGCGACATGGTAAGCAAAGAGGTGAACAATCTCCGTGCACTGCCATTGAAAGAGTAACTTGTGTTCAACGTTATGCAGATCTGTTCAATCCCAGGCAAGCCGAAACGCCAGCTGTTGCTGACCGCCGGTCTTGCGTCACCCTTCAGCGAGGGTCGTGCCGATGTATGAGGCACTGCTGTTGTTGCTTCCTGTCGCGGCGGCCTCCGGTTGGTTCGCGGCAAGGCGGGGTGTGGCGGTAAAGAGCCAGAAACAGCCGCAAGAGATCTCTCCGGTCTATTTCAAGGGTCTCAACTACCTGTTGAACGAACAGCCCGATAAGGCAATCGATCTGTTCATCAAGCTGTTGGATGTGGACAGCGATACGGTGGAGACCCATTTGGCGCTGGGCAATCTGTTCAGGCGGCGTGGCGAGGTGGAGCGGGCGATTCGCATTCACCAGAATCTGATTGCCCGACCGAGTCTGAGTCGGGAGCAGCGGGCTCAGGCACTGCTCGAACTGGGGCAGGACTATATGCGGGCCGGGCTGTTCGATCGAGCGGAAAATCTGTTTATCGAATTGACAGAGCTAAAGCTGCATAACGAACAGGCCAACATCTATCTGCTGGAAATCTACCAGCAGGAGAAGGATTGGAAACGCTGTCTGGAGGTGGCGGACCGGATTACGGTCTCCCACTATCCAGCGCTGCACAACTCAATTGCCCACTTCTATTGTGAACTGGCGGAACAGCAGTTGCGTCAGCAGAACACGGCGGCCGCAGAGAGTTTTCTGAAGCGCGCCCAGCAGATGAAGCGCAGTAATGTCCGGGTATTGATCCTGCAGGCTGAAATCGAATATACCCGGGGTGATTGCCGTTCAGTGATACGACTGTTACGCCAGGTCGAAGGGAGTGATCCTGCCTATCTGTCAGAGACCCTGCCGCGTACCATCGAGTGTTATCGCAAGCTCGGCCAGCATCAGGAGCTCTATGAATACTTGGAGCAACTCTATCAGCGCCACCACTGCACCGAAGCCATGTTGATCCTGGCGGATATGATAGCCGATAGCCAGGGTGAAGGGGCCGCCGTTGAGGCGATACTCAAACACCTCTCCGATACGCCGGATCTGAAAGGTCTGGAACGTCTGGTCCGATTGAATCTGCAACGTAGTGAAGAGAGCCCCAGGGAGACCCTGGAAGTACTCTTGAGTTCCGTTACAAAACTACTCGATAAGGAACCGGCCTATCAATGCGAACATTGTGGTTTCACAGCCAAGAAAATCCATTGGCACTGCCCGAGTTGTAAAACCTGGGGGGCAATCAAGCCGATCCAGGGTCTTGGCAGAAACATCAAGGGTTAATCACAGGCCCTGAAATTCCTCACCATCAACACCAATCCTGATAAGGAGCAAGCAATATGAATGGGACCGACTCTAAGGTCATTGTCGCTTTAGATTTTCCGCAACAGCAACAGGCCTTGGATCTGGTTGAACGCCTCGATCCGTCACTCTGTCGATTGAAGGTAGGGAAAGAGATGTTCACCCGCCTGGGTCCGCAATTTGTTGAGCAGTTGAGCCGTCGGGGGTACGACATATTTTTGGATCTGAAATTTCACGACATACCCAATACCGTCGCGGCGGCCTGTGATGCTGCCGCTGATTTGGGGGTATGGATGATGAATCTGCACGCCTCCGGTGGGCGGCGAATGATGGTGGCGGCTAGGGAGCGCCTGGAGCAACGCAGTGAGCGCCCATTGCTGGTCGCAGTCACTATTCTTACCAGCCTGGGTGTTGAGGATATTGCCGAGGTTGGTTATCAAGGTGAACCGGCTGAGAATGTCTTGAGGCTGGCAAAACTGACCAATGAGTCGGGACTGGACGGGGTGGTCTGCTCACCAAGAGAGGCGAGTGACATACGCCAACAACTGGGCCAGGACTTTCTGCTTGTGACTCCGGGAGTCAGGCCCAGTAGCGCCACCAAGGACGATCAGCGCAGAGTGATGACTCCTGCTGACGCAATTGGCGCCGGGTCGAGTTATCTGGTGGTAGGCAGGCCGATCACGGCTGCTGATGATCCGATTCAGGCACTGCAGGCAATTAACGCTGAGGTGTCGGAGTCTCTGAGGTGAGTGCCCATTCGGCATTTTTTGTCGATAGCCAAATAGTTCATTGACAGTCCAAACCTGTCCCCATAGGCTTGTGGCTTTAGTGCGTGCTAACAGGCCCTGGCAGGTCAAGTTACTGCGATATAGGTTGTATGTAAGGAGATATGATGGTTAAGAAGATTCGCAAGGCGGTATTTCCGGTTGCCGGTATGGGAACACGCTTTCTTCCGGCAACGAAAGCTAATCCCAAGGAGATGCTGCCTGTTGTGGACAAACCGTTGATACAATATGCTGCAGAGGAGGCAGAGGAAGCCGGAGTCAGCTCTCTGGTGTTTGTGACCGGCCGTAACAAACGCTCGATTCCGGATCATTTCGATAAGGCTTATGAACTGGAGAGCGAGCTCAAGGAGGCGGGTAAAACCGCGTTACTTGAAAAGGTGCAGAATGTTCTGCCAGAGGATGTCAGCTGCATCTATCTGCGTCAGTCTGAAGCCTTGGGGCTGGGTCATGCCGTACTGTGTGCCGAACCGGTGGTTGCCGATGAGCCGTTTGCGGTTATCCTGGCGGATGATCTTATTCGTGGAGATGAGGGCGTCGGTGCACTGGAACAGATGGCACAGATCTATGAGCGCTATCAGTGCAGTGTGATACTGGTCGAAGAAGTACCTCATGAGGAGACCGGTAAATACGGTATCGTTGAGGTTGAGGAGGATGATGGGGAAACGGCCACCATTACCTCAATCGTGGAAAAACCCAAACCGGAAGATGCCCCCTCCAATCTGGGTGTGGTGGGCCGCTATATTCTGACTCCCAGAATCTTCTCCCTGATCAAGGAGACCGGCCGTGGCGCCGGTGGCGAGATCCAGCTGACCGATGCGATTGCCGAGCTGCTCAAATATGAAAAAGTCAGGGCCTATCGTGTCAAGGGTAAACGTTACGATTGTGGTAGCAAGCTCGGTTATCTGGAGGCTACCGTCGAATTGGGCCTGGCCCATCAGGAGCTGGGGGACAGCTTTAAGGATTATCTCAAGGAAATGGCTGAAAAGCTCTAGAGAAAACGGAATACCCAAACGAGATACGGCCGCATTAATGCGGCCGTATTGGATTGGTACTCCCTAGGGGACTCGAACCCCTGTTACCGGCGTGAGAGGCCAGCGTCCTAACCACTAGACGAAGGGAGCAGCTTCTTGCGAAAGCCGGTATTATACTGACTTGGTTGCCAGGCTCAATGACCTGGCGAAAATTCTTTGGTGATTTAACTCTTGAAACAAGCTGCCAATTGGCTCAAAAAAAAGTTTACCAGATTGGTAAATGGTCAGATCCAGACAACTGGACTGGACAGTGGCGATGCTGTGTCTGCCATACAGATACCGAGAAACGAACACAATATTTCCCGCGCCAACATCAGTAACAACGCCATCAAGGTGCTTAGCCGACTGAATAAATCGGGCTATGAGGCCTACCTGGTGGGTGGTGGTGTGCGTGATCTGCTGCTCGGCCGTGAACCGAAAGATTTTGATGTGGCCACCAATGCTCGGCCGGAAGAGGTCAAGCAAGTCTTCAACAACTGTCGCCTGATCGGCCGGCGTTTCCGCCTGGCCCATGTCCATTTTGGCCGTGAAATCATCGAGGTAGCCACCTTTCGCAGTAACCACAAGGCCACTGAAGCAGGGGGTCGCCAGGTGGAAAACGGCATGATTCTCAGGGATAACGTCTACGGCACCCTGGAAGAGGATGCTCAGCGGCGGGATTTCACCATCAATGCCCTCTACTACAATATCGATGATTTTTCGGTGGTCGATTTCGCCAACGGCATGGCGGATCTGCAGCAGGGCGTGATACGGCTGCTGGGCGATGTGGAGAGTCGCTTCCGGGAGGATCCGGTACGCCTGCTGCGGGCGATCCGGTTTGCCGCAAAACTCGGGTTTGTGATTGAGCCTGTCACTGAAGCGCCAATTGCCAGGCTTGCCACGCTGCTGGAGGATGTTCCATCAGCACGGCTCTATGAAGAGGTGTTGAAGCTGTTTCTTGGTGGGGCGGCGTTGGAGAGTTTTGAAAAGCTGCGCCACTATGAGCTGTTCGGACAGCTGTTTCCCGCCACCGAAGAGGCGCTCTCCCATGAGGATCACGAATTCCCCATCACGTTTGTCAATCGGGGCATGGCGAATACCGATGATCGTCTGAGCCAGGGGAAGTCAGTGACACCGGCTTTCCTGTTTGCGGTTCTATTGTGGGAGCCGGTCAGATTGCGCGCTGAGACGCTTGAAGCGGAGGGTGTGCAACCCCTTGAGGCACTGCAGAATGCGGCGGCTGATGTATTGCGCGAGCAGTCCAGGCATGTTTCGATACCAAAACGTTTCAGTTACCCGATGCGTGACATCTGGCAACTGCAGGCACGTTTTACCCAGCGACAGGGCAAGCGTCCACAACGTCTGGCGAGCCATCCCAAATTCAGGGCCGCCTACGATTTTCTGTTGTTACGCGCTGAGTCGGGTGAGGTCGATCAGGAGTTGGCCGATTGGTGGACGGTCTATCAGCATGCCAATGGCGAGGAGAAGGTGTCGATGACCGAGCAGGCAAGGCGCGGTCGGGGCAGACGTCGCAGAAGGCGCCGTAAAAAGACCCAAACCGTTGATGAATGATTCAGCGCCAGTCGCTGTCTACATTGGCCTGGGCAGTAATCTTCAAAATCCGAAATGGCAAGTGGAGAGCGCACTGGTAGAGCTTGCGCAGTTGCCTGAAACCAGGATGGTGAGCCACTCATCCCTCTATCGGAGTCGCCCGCTCGGGCCACAGGATCAAGCCGATTTCATTAATGCGGTTGCCCATCTCACCACGTCACTGGCAGCCGATTCCCTGCTCGACGCCTTACAGCAACTTGAACAGCAACACCATCGTTTGCGGGAGCGTCGATGGGGGCCCCGTAGCCTCGATCTGGATCTGCTGCTGTATGGTAATCAGACAATCGATACGCCACGCTTGACGGTCCCTCACCCAGAGATCGCCAAGCGGAGTTTTGTACTATTGCCGCTGAATGAAATTGCCCCTGCTGATCTGAGGATTCCCGGTCTGGGCTCACTGCAGACATTGGTCACTGGCATAGAGAGGCGTGATATTGAACGACTTGCCTGAGATGCCCCGGTTTCTGGTTGTGGAGGGGCCGATCGGTGTGGGTAAGACCAGCCTTGTGCGGCGTCTGGCCAACCACTTCCAGAGTGAGATGTTGCTGGAAGGCGCGGAGGAGAATCCGTTTTTACAGCGCTTTTATGAGAATCCCAGAGAGGCGGCACTACCGGCCCAGCTGTTTTTTCTGTTTCAGCGCAGCAGACAGTGGAACGGGCTCGTCCAGGATGATCTGTTTCGTCAACAGCTGATTGCCGATTTTATGCTTGAGAAGGATCGTCTGTTTGCCCAGATCAACCTCGATAAGGATGAGTTGGCGCTCTATGAGCAGGTCTATCAACAGTTGACCCTGCAGGCACCTCCCCCCGATTTAGTGGTCTATCTACAAGCACCGGTGGATACACTTATGAAGCGGATTAAAAAGCGTGCCCGTCCACAGGAGAAGACTATCGAGGCGGACTACCTGAAAAAACTCTGTGATGCCTATACCGACTTTTTTTACTATTATGATCGATCGCCTCTACTGATCATCAATGCGGCGGAGATCAATCCATTGGAACGGCAGCGGGATTTTGATCTGTTGATTGAGCATATCAGCAGCGAAGGCCCTGACCGGCGTTATCTCAATCCGACCCTGTCACTCTGAATGAGTCGAGTCATATGAGCAGAAAGAACATTACAATCAGAAGCCTGGTGGAAATGAAAGCGGCGGGTGAGAAAATCTCCGTGTTGACCAGCTATGATGCCAGTTTCACCCAGCTGATCGAGTCGGCAGGTGTCGATGTGATCCTGGTGGGGGACTCCCTGGGTATGGTGATTCAGGGGCAGGAGAGCACACTGCCGGTAACCCTCGATGAGATGATCTACCACACCCGCAATGTGGCCCGTGCCAGAAGCCATGCCCTGCTGGTCGCCGACATGCCTTTCATGAGTTACCGCTCCCCTGAACTGGCACTGGAATCGGCCGGCCGGTTGATGAAGGAGGGGGGCGCGCAGATGGTGAAACTGGAGGGTGGTGCGATTCATTTGCAGACCATTCGTCAGCTGTCCGGGCAAGGCATCCCGGTATGCGGTCATCTGGGTTTGCTGCCCCAGTCGGTTCATAAGCTGGGTGGCTACCGGGTACAGGGTCGAGGTGAGCGGGATGCAGAACAGATCCTGGAGGACGCGGTTGCCCTCGAAGAGGCGGGAATCGATCTGCTGGTTCTGGAGTGTGTTCCGGATCAACTGGCGACCAGGATCAGTCGGAAATTAACCACTCCGGTGATTGGCATTGGGGCGGGAGTGGATTGTGATGGACAGGTGTTGGTGCTCTACGACATGTTGGGAATCAATCCTCATCCACCCAGGTTCGTGGAGAATTTTCTCCACTCCGGCAGAACCATAGAAGAGGCGATCAAGGCCTATTCCACGGCCGTCAAGCAAGGTGATTTCCCCACCAAGGAGCACAGTTTTTCATGAGTGGTTCACTGCTGACCTACGACCAGGTCGCCCCCTTGCGCCAGATGGTTCATAGCTGGCGATCACATGGCGAGAAGATCGGTTTTGTACCCACCATGGGCAATCTTCATACGGGGCATCTGGCCCTGGTGACTGAAGCAAAAAGGCGTGCCCAGAGAGTGGTGGTCAGTATTTTCGTCAACCCCCTGCAGTTTGGCGCCGGAGAGGATTTCGAGGATTATCCCCGTACCCTGGAAGCGGATAAGCAGCAGTTGCTCGAGGCGGGCGTCGATCTGCTGTTTGCACCGACACCGGAGGTCGTCTACCCGGCAGGGCAGGCACAGCAGACCCGTGTCGAAGTGCCGGAAATCTCCGATGTGCTGTGCGGCGCCAGTCGTCCTGGCCATTTTGTGGGTGTCGCCACCGTGGTGTGCAAACTCTTCAATATGGTACAACCGGATCTTGCCGTGTTCGGAGAGAAGGATTTCCAGCAGTTGATGGTGATTCGGCGGATGGTGGCGGATCTCTCCGTTCCGGTCGATATCCTCGGTCTGAAAACGGTACGTGAGGAGGATGGCCTGGCAAAGAGTTCCCGTAATGGCTATCTCAACGAGGAGCAGCGGCAGATAGCACCACAGCTTTTCCGCATAATGCAGCAGACAGCCCAGGCCCTGGCCGGGGGGGAGCGGGATTTTGCCCGTGTCGAGGCCGAGGCCCAGGAGAAGCTCCGCTCTGCCGGGTTCCAGCCAGATTACTACGTGATTCGTAATGCGGATGATCTGGCTCTACCCGCTGAAGCTGACCCACGGCTGGTGATACTCGCCGCCGCTCACCTGGGAACAACCAGACTGATCGATAATCTGTTGGTTGATTAGCATCGAATTGGGTCAAATTCGAACGGATTGTTTTAACTTTCTGGAAATTATAATAAAATCGTAATCATAATCGTTTTGATTATTACTTGGTCAGCTTGCGGTAAGTAGTTGAAGGGGAAATGTTTATTGTCTCCAAAGCCGCTGAGAGGAGGATTTTTCAGGGCTGGTATCACCCATAAGGGAATAAAATGCTGCATAGCAGCATTTATTATTGATAGCTGAGTCATAATCACGGATAATTACCGGCCAATTACAGTCTAAACTGAGGATTTATACCCGGTTTGGGTTGGTTAGATTTTAAAAATTTCACCACAAAGGTCATGAATCCATGCAGCTGACAGTACTCAAGTGCAAGCTACACAGGGCATGTGTCACCCACTCAGAATTGGACTACGAAGGCTCATGTGCCATTGATGCCGAGCTGATGCAGCTGGCCGGTATCCATGAGTATGAACAGATCCAAATCTATAACGTGACAAACGGTGAAAGATTCACCACCTACGCCATTCTGGCCGAGGCGGGTTCCCGGGTGATTTCCGTCAATGGTGCTGCGGCACATAAAGCCAATCCGGGCGATCGTGTGATTATTTGTGCCTATGCCGGTCTGGATGCGGATGAGATGAAAGGATTCAAACCAAGCCTGGTCTATCTGAACGAAGAGAACCAGGTGCTTCGTACCGGCGATGCCATCCCGATTCAGGCAGCCTGAGCGGAATCCCCTAATCCAGCCACCCAATATTAATCTGACGCCTTAATAGGCCATGTCCAGGGCTCCAAGAACGCCCTTGATCATACCGTCACTATTCAGAGGCCAGGGTCGTCGATCGCTGTCTGGTAGAGTTCGAGGTAGTGCTGCGCACTGGCCTCCCAGCTCAAATCCTGCTGCATGCCGGTCATGGCAAGAATATCCCAGTCACTGCCGGAGCGCCGGTAGAAATTGATGGCGTGTTCGATCGCGCCCCACAGGCTGTTGCCATCGGCGTTATCAAAGACAAACCCCGTAGCGGTACCGTTGGTCAGTGTGTGTGGTGTGACGTCGACGACGCTGTCCGCCAACCCACCCGTACGCCGGACAATCGGCACAGTGCCGTATCTCAGGCTGTACATCTGGTTCAAACCACAGGGTTCGAATCTGGACGGCATGAGAAAACAGTCGCTGCCGGCTTCAATGCGGTGGGAGAGTCCCTCATCATAGCCGATGGTGATGCCCACCCGGCTATGGTATCGGTTACTGATCTTTTCCAGTGCACTTTGCAGGCTATGGTCTCCGGATCCCAGCATCACCAGTTGAGCCCCTGAGTCCATGATACCCGGTAGAACCTGCAGGATCAGGTCGACACCCTTCTGATCCACCAGCCGACCGACATATCCGAGCAAAGGAATGTACTCATCCTCAGGCAGTCCGAACTCCCGTTGCAACGCCAGTTTGTTATTGCGCTTTGCCGGGAAATTGTCGATCGAGTAGGGGGTGTCGATGTGGGGATCGTTGAGTGGATCCCACTGGTGATAGTCGATGCCGTTGAGGATGCCGCTGAAATGGTTGGCGCGGTGTTGCAGCAAGCCCTCCAGACCATAACCGAACTCAGCGGTTTTGATCTCTTCCGCATAGGTGGGGCTGACCGTATTGACCCGGTCGGAGAGGGCAATCCCGCCTTTGATGAATGAGAGTTGGTCATGGAACTCCAGGGCGTGATGGGTCCAGAGCGATTTATCGAGCCCTAATCGAAGAAAGGTCGCCCAGTCAAACAGGCCCTGATAGGCCAGGTTGTGTATGGTGAACAGGGTGGCCGGGCGTTTCTCCTCGGGCTGCAGCAGGGGGGCGATCAAGCCGGTCTGCCAATCATTGGCATGAACAACTTCCGGCTGCCAGTCGAGACCGGCCCCGTCCAGCGCTACCGAGACGGCAGCCTGACAAAAGAGCATGAAACGGTCAGCATTGTCGGGCCAGTTATAGCCCTCCGGTGTGAGATAGGGATTGCCGGGACGATCGAACCATCTGGGTGCATCGACCACATACATCGGTACCTGATGGGGGCCACATTCCCCCTGGAGCAGCGTGGCTTTACTGCCATCGAGTTGCAGCTCCGCAACCTTTTGTAGATTGTCCGCTTTGGCGAGTACCTGGGGATAGCCTGGAACGATCAGGCGGCAGTCCATGCCAATATGGTTCAGCGCAGCAGGCAGACTGCCGGCTACGTCCGCCAAGCCACCAGTCTTGATAAGAGGCGCCACTTCGCTGCTGGCATAGAGGATCTTCATCGTCAGTTGCTATTCCACTCTGTTTTCGATTAAAAAGAGCAATGTAAGCATCTTTTTAATTCTCAGCGCAACCATTAATCTGTTTTAGATAGATTCCGCACCTCCGGACCGGGGCGTTTGGGCTAGTGCAGTCAGCTCGGATAGAATAGTCAAAGTGTCGATCAGATAGGGTGCATTCGTTGCGCCCTCCTTGCACTGATGCGGGTATCTTCTTACTATCTCGCAGAATCCGTGCCTCATATCTGAAGGCCAACCAAAAGATAAGAAAAGAGCGATCATGACAGAGATACATCAGACGGATGAGTGGCGCGCACTAGAGTCGCATTGGCAGGATATGGAATCGGTCCAGATGCGCGAACTGTTTCAACAGGGGCCTGAACGCTCCGAGCAGCTGTCGATCAGGCAGTGCGGCATACTGCTCGACTATTCGAAGAATCGCATCACCAGCCAGACCATGAAGCTGTTACTGGCGTTGGCCAACAGTATCGACCTGGACGGCTGGCGTCGCCGGATGTTTTCCGGAGAGCGCATCAATATCACGGAAGACAGGGCGGTACTGCATGTCGCACTGAGGAATCGCAGTAATCAACCGATCTGGTTCGATGCCGAGGATGTAATGCCCGGCGTCAACGCCATCCTGGAGAAGATGGCTTCATTCACTGAGCAGGTACGCTCCGGAGATTGGAAAGGCTACAGCGGCAAGTCCATTACCGATGTGGTCAATATCGGTATTGGCGGCTCCAATCTCGGGCCATTGATGGTCTGTGAGGCGTTGAAGCCCTATCAGCGGGATGATCTGCGTCTCCATTTCGTATCTAATGTGGATGCCAGCCATATTCACGATACCCTCAGTGGGCTGAATCCGGAGACCACCCTGTTTGTGGTGGCATCCAAGACCTTCACCACTCAAGAGACCCTGACCAATGCGGCCACGGCCAGAGCATGGCTATTGGATAGTCTCAAGGATCAGGTGGCTGTAGCCCGCCACTTCGTTGCGGTCTCCACCAACGCCGAAAAGGTCGCTGAGTTCGGTATCGATACTCAGAACATGTTCGAATTCTGGGATTGGGTGGGTGGACGCTACTCCCTTTGGTCTGCGATTGGACTGCCGATCGCCATCGCCATTGGTATGCCACGCTTCTATGAGCTGTTGGAGGGTGCCCATGAGATGGACCAGCACTTTCTGCATGCGGATCTGTCTCAGAACATGCCGGTCATCATGGCCCTGCTGGGTATCTGGTATGTCAACTTTGCCGGCTTTCACAGTCATGCCATACTCCCCTACGATCAGTTCATGAGGTATCTGCCGGACTATCTCCAGCAGGCGGACATGGAGAGCAATGGTAAACGGGTGACCCGTTTTGGCAGACCGGTGGAGTACGCAACCGGGCCGGTTATCTGGGGGGCTGCCGGCACCGATGGTCAGCATGCCTTCTATCAGCTGATTCATCAGGGCACCCAGATCATCCCTTGCGATTTTATCATTCCGGTGAACAGTCAGAATGAATCCACCGACCATCATCAGAAACTGTTTGCCAACTGCCTGGCTCAAACAGAGGCCCTGATGAGAGGTAAGAACCGTACCGAGGCACGTGAGGAGATGGAGCAGGCGGGTATGTCGCCGGAGCAGATTGTCGATCTGCTGCCGCACAAGATTTTCCCAGGCAATCGCCCCAGCAACACCCTGCTGATCGACAAGATCACCCCATCTCGTTTGGGTTCGTTGATCGCCCTGTATGAGCACAAGATTTTTGTGCAGGGCATGATCTGGCAGGTCAACTCATTCGATCAATGGGGGGTCGAGCTGGGTAAACAGCTGGCGGGTGTCATCCTGCCGGAACTGCTGCAAGAGCAGGCCGAGCTGAAACATGACAGCTCAACCAATGGATTGATCAACTATTTCCACCGGCATCGGTTGCCGACCCGGTGACCAAACAGGTCAATTTCAGGGGCTGTTGGATTGGTGTTAACAGGCCCTAGTGACTTCCTTTGAGGATGATTGCGCCCAATGGGGGCAGGGTGAGGATGATTGAATGATCCCTACCCATCCAGGAGACTTTCTCAGTATCCAGCGGTTTGCCATTGCCCATGTTGGAACCGCCGTAAAACTCGGAATCGGAGTTCATGATCTCCTGGTACTGTCCAGGCCGATTGACACCGATCCGATAGTTGTCCCTGGGCACCGGTGTGAAGTTGAGTACGATCAGTAACTCATTGCCGTCCCGGTCCTTGCGTGCGTAACTGAGAATCGACTGGGAACTGTCGTGACAGTCGATCCACTCAAAACCGGAGAATTCGAACTCATTCTGATGCAGGCTGGGGGACTCCCGGTATAATCTGTTCAGATCGGTCAGCAGGGTTGTAATTCCCCGGTGGTGAGGATAATCCTGAAGATACCAATCCAGGGCGTCATCATCATTCCACTCCCGCCCCTGGGCAAATTCACTGCCCATGAAGAGCAGCTTTTTACCGGGATAGGTAAACATGTAGGTATAGAGCAGCCGTAGATTGGCAAATCTTTGCCAGTCATCCCCAGGCATTTTGTCGATCATCGAGCCCTTGCCGTGAACCACCTCGTCATGGGAGAAAGGCAAGACAAAATTCTCAGTGAAGGCATAGAGCAGGCCGAAGGTCAGCAGGTCGTGGTGATAGTGGCGATAGATCGGATCCTGTGACATGTAGGAGAGGCTGTCATGCATCCAGCCCATGTTCCATTTCATGCTGAATCCCAATCCACCCAGCCAAGTGGGTCGTGAGACCTGAGGCCAGGCGGTGGACTCTTCAGCGATCATCATGGTGCCCGGGTGAAGATCGTGTGTAACACTGTTCAGCTCACGCAGGAAATCGACGGCTTCCAGGTTCTCCCGGCCGCCATACTGATTGGGCACCCAGTCCCCCGGCTCCCTGGAGTAGTCCAGATAGAGCATGGAGGCAACCGCATCGACCCGCAGACCGTCGAGATGAAACTCTTCAAGCCAGTAGATGGCGCTGGAGATGAGAAAATTTCTGACTTCGTTGCGTCCGAAATTGAAGATCAGGGTGCCCCAATCCCGGTGTTCACCCTTGCGGGGATCTTCATGTTCGTAGAGCGCGGTGCCGTCAAACTCCGCCAGTGCATGGCGATCTTTGGGGAAGTGGGCCGGCACCCAGTCGAGTAGAACGCCTATCCCGTTCTGATGCAGATGATCGATGAAATAGCGAAAATCGTCCGGCGTACCGAAGCGACTGGTCGGAGCGAAATAGCCGGTTGTCTGATACCCCCAGGAGCCGTCAAAGGGGTGTTCGGTGATGGGTAACAGCTCGATATGGGTAAAACCGACGGCCTTGGCATGATCACAGAGCTGATGGGCAAGATCCCGGTAGTTGAGAAAATCACCCTGTTCATCCCGGCGCCATGAGCCGAGATGGACTTCATAGACCGACATGGGCTGTTGCTGCCAATTCGTGGTGGCCCGGGTGTTGATCCACTCTTCATCCTGCCAGCTGTAGTGATCATCGGCGATCACCACGGCGGCCGTTTCCGGTCGGCGCTGAAAATAGTTGCCATAGGGGTCGGTCCTCAAAGAGACATGACCCTCCTGGGTGCGGATTTCGAACTTGTAGAGAGAGCCGGGTTTGAGTTCAGGTATGAACAGCTCCCATACCCCGGAACCGCCCCGGGAACGCATCGGATGAATACGGCCATCCCATTGATTGAAATTCCCGACCACCGAAACACGGGTGGCATTCGGTGCCCATACCGCGAACAGCACCCCATCGATACCCTCTGCCTGATGGCTATGGGAACCGAAAAAGCGGTAGACATGGCGATGTTTGCCCTCATTGAACAGATGCATGTCGAATTCCGGCAACTGGGCGGAAAAGCTGTAGGGGTCGTGATTACTGTGGCTCTGGCCGAATTTATCCTGCCAATTCAGCAGATAGTGATCACCGACCTGATCAGCCGGCAATGACAGGGAGAAAAAATCAGTACCGCTGACCCGAGGAATCTGCTGCCCCGACTCAGCCAGGCTGACCTTTTCCGCATGGGGTAAAAACAGGTTGATCTGACAAACACCTGCATTGACATGACACCCTAAAACCTCAAACGGGTCATGGTGGCATGCATCGATAATGCGTTGCATGGCTTCGCTGATTGTGTTTGTCTTTTGGCTTTTCATAGTTAAGAAAACCTGCTTCTTGGAGTACGCCTTGAAGGGAACATGATGTTACCATAGTCTGGTGTAGTGTCTCATACTAATGCGCTTTTGTAGTGTAACGCCAAGACATTGGCCGCCAGGCAGGTGACGCAGGGAGTGGCACCCCCCTTCATGTCAGGCAATGGTGCGTACGATGAGTTGTTATCCCGCCCGGATGCAGCTTCGCAGCGGCTCCAACTCTGCGCTGCATCATAATTAAGCGTGCATTAGTATGAGACACTACACAAGATCCTGGCTCGTAAATGAGTGAACCAGGGAAAGACTTAAAAACGGCAGTTATTGTTGGCCTAACGGCTATGGAGGAACTCTCGATGATAGACCAGAGCCAGCGCTTTGTCAGTCTGTTGACAAGAAATACCCTTGCGCTGATCCTAGCAGGTGGACGTGGTTCCAGACTCAAGCATCTGACCAAGTGGCGCTCCAAGCCGGCGGTTCCCTTCGGTGGGAAGTTTCGAATTGTCGATTTTCCCCTATCCAACTGCATCAACTCAGGGATACGCCGAGTTGGTGTACTTACCCAATACAAAGCCCACTCCCTGCTGCTGCATATCCAGCGTGGTTGGAACTTCCTGCGTGGGGAGTTCGGAGAATTTGTCGAGTTATTGCCGGCGCAACAGCGGATTGAGAGCAGTTGGTATGAGGGTACGGCAGATGCGGTCTACCAGAATCTGGATATCCTGCGCAGCCACAATCCGGACTATGTGCTGATTCTGGCGGGCGACCATATCTATAAAATGGACTATGGCACCATGATCGCCGAGCATGTTGAATCCGGTGCCGACATGACCGTAGGTTGCCTGACGGTGGATTTGGAAAGTGCCAAGGAGTTTGGCGTGATGACCGTGGACTCTGATAACTGGGTCAGTGAATTCAGTGAAAAACCGGCCGACCCCAAACCGATTCCGGGACATGATAATCTGGCTCTGGCCTCTATGGGGATCTACGTATTCAACCGCAAGTTTCTGTTTGAACAACTGATCCGGGATGCGGATATGCCGCAATCCTCTCACGATTTCGGTAAGGACATCATTCCCCAGGTGATCGAAAAATACCGGGTGCTGGCCTATCCGTTCACCGACTCTACCAGTGGCAAACAGGCCTATTGGCGTGATGTGGGTACCATCGATGCATTCTGGACCGCCAATCTGGAGCTGATCGGTGTCACACCGCCACTCAATCTCTACGATCGCAGCTGGCCCATCTGGACCTATCAGGAGCAACTGCCCCCCGCCAAGTTCGTGTTTGATGATGAAGAGCGGCGCGGCATGGCGGTGGACTCCATGGTCTCGGGGGGGTGTGTGATCTCCGGCGCCAAGGTGACCAATTCTCTGCTGTTTTCCAATGTGCGGGTCAACTCTTACAGTAGTGTGAATCAGACCGTGGTGCTGCCTGATGTCAATATCGGGCGTAACTGCAGAATCAACAAAGCGGTGATCGATCGGGGTTGTGATATCCCGGAAGGTACGATTATCGGCGAAGACCCCGCTGCGGATGCGGAGCGATTCTATGTCAGTGAAAAGGGCGTTGTGCTGGTGACGCCGGAAATGCTGGGTCAGGTTCTACACCATGTCAGATAGTGAACATCAAGATAACCGCTTGCAGGTGGTTTTCTGCTGGCACATGCACCAGCCCTACTACAAAGGGCCGGAGGGTAGTGACTATTTGCTGCCCTGGGTCTATCTGCATGGCTTGAAGGACTACGCTGATATGGTGGCACATCTTGAACATGTGCCGGATGCCAAGGCGGTGGTGAATTTCGCCCCCGTGCTGCTTGAGCAGATCGATGACTACAGCGAGCAGATTGCCGCCTGGTTGAAAACGGGGCAGTTGATCAAGGATCCTCTGCTGGCCGCCTTGGCCGGTCCTGGACTGCCGGTGGATGAGGTCTCCCGCAAAGCATTGATCAGTGCCTGTCTGCGGGCCAATGAACATCGTCTGATCAGCCGCTTCAAGCACTTCAATGAGCTGGCCGACCTGGTCAAGCACATCCTGGAAAACGACCGCATGGTCGGTTATCTCAACGATCAGTGTCTGGTCGATCTGCTGGTCTGGTATCACCTGGCCTGGGTGGGGGAGTGTCAGCGGGTCAACGATCTGCGGGTCAGGTCGCTGCAGGCCAAGGGCCGGGGATTCAATTCCGATGATCGTCGAAGACTGATGGAACTGATCGGAGAAGTGCTGCAGGAGTTGCCCGGCCGCTATGCTAAATTGGCAAAATCGGGCCAGGTGGAACTCTCGGTGACCCCCTATGCCCACCCGATTGTACCGTTGATGATCGATATGGATTCTGCCAAGGATGCCTTGCCTTCGATTCATATGCCCGAGCTTGAGAAGTACCCGGGTGGCGAGTCCCGTGCGAGATGGCATATTCGCAAGGGGTTGGAGGTGTTTGAAAAACATTTCGACTTTCGACCCAAAGGGTGTTGGCCGTCAGAGGGCGGGGTCAGCGAAGCCACCCTGAAAATGTTGGAAGAAGAGGGGTTCAACTGGGCGGCCACCGGACAGCAGGTGCTGAGCAACAGCCTGATGGCCGGAGGCGGAGACTCCCAGCTGCCCGAGAACTGGGTCCACTCTGCGTACCATGTACAGGAGGGGCATCTGAACATGTTCTTCCGCGATGATGGCCTGTCAGACCTGATTGGCTTCACCTATGGCGAGTGGCATGCCGATGATGCGGTCGGGGATCTGATCAATCACCTGGTCAATATCGCCGATGCCTGTGAAGGGGATCCGGATGCCGTGGTGTCGATCATCATGGATGGTGAAAATGCCTGGGAATACTACCCCTACAACGGCAGCTACTTTCTCAACGCCATGTACGAAAGATTGGCGGAGCACCCCCGTCTGCGTCTGACCACCTTTTCAGAGGTGTTGGATCGGCAGAAGAAACTCTCGCCAAGACTCTCCAAGCTGGTAGCCGGCAGCTGGGTCTATGGCACCTTCACCACCTGGATTGGCGATCGCGATAAGAATCGCGCCTGGGATATGTTGGGTGAGGCCAAGAAGGTTTATGACCAGGTCCTGGCAAACAAGAATTTTTCCGATGATCAGCTAAGGGAAATTGAAAAGCAGTTGGCAATTTGTGAAGGTTCCGATTGGTTTTGGTGGTTCGGTGACTACAATCCTGAGTCCACCGTAAGCGATTTTGAACAGCTGTTTCGCAGCCAACTTTCCCATCTGTTCGAGTTGCTGGGTGAACCCGTACCGGACTATCTTTCCGAAGTTTTTGCTGTAGGCAGCGGAGCACCGGTGCAGGGCGGAGTGATGAAAAAGAATGATTAACACCAACACGCGATTGCACAACAGCTCGCTGTCCATTGCCGGGAATGTCTTATGAATGAAGCGGCCGACCCGCAGCTTCAACCTGTTCACAGCCTGTTGAAACGTCGCCGTGCCGGTGTGCTGCTCCATATCACCTCACTGCCAGGGCCTGCGACAGTCGGGGATCTGGGCAGCAACGCCTATCGCTTTGTCGATTTCCTGGTGGCCTCCGGAATGACTGTTTGGCAGATACTGCCAATTGGTCCAACCATGCACGACAACTCACCCTATCAGAGCAGTTCAGTCTATGCGGGGAATCCTCGCTTGATCAGCCTGGAGATGCTGCTTGAGCGGGGCTGGTTGGATGAGATGCCGGAAGCACCGATCTCCGACGAGGTGAAATCCAACTCGATACATAACGCCAGTAAACGATTTCAAGAGTCCGCCAGTGATGAGGAGCGCCATGAATATCAGCGCTTCATCGCCGAACAGAAACACTGGCTTGAAGATTACGCACTGTTCCAGGCTTTAAAGCAGGAAGAGAACGCTTGCTGGTGGGATTGGCATGTGACCCTGCGGGATCGGAAGCCACAGGCACTGGCGATGGCCAGAGCCAGACTCAAGTCGGTGATCCAGACGATCTGTTTCGAACAGTATCTGTTCTACACCCAGTGGATGTGCCTCAAACAGTACGCCAACGAGCGGGGGGTTCTGCTGTTTGGTGATGTACCGATCTTCGTTGCACACGACAGCGCCGAGGTTTGGGCCCATCGAGAAATTTTTGATCTGTTGGAGGATGGGCATCCGCGGGTTGTTGCCGGTGTACCTCCGGACTATTTCTCTGAGACTGGACAGCGCTGGGGCAATCCTCTCTATTGCTGGGATAAGCTATCTGAAGACAATTTCAGTTTCTGGGTGAATCGACTCAAAGCCCAATCCACACTGTTTGATCTGCTGCGGATTGACCATTTTCGGGGCTTTGAAGCCTATTGGGAAATACCCGCCGAGGAAGAGACTGCGGTGAACGGTCATTGGGTGGAGGCGCCGGGAGAGGAGCTGTTCGGGGTGCTCTACCGGGAGTTGCCCGACCTGGAGCTGGTGGCTGAAGACCTGGGTGTCATCACCCCGGAGGTTGAGGCCTTGCGCAAGGCCTGTGATCTACCCGGCATGAAGATTCTGCAGTTCGCCTTCTCCGGTGGCGCGGACAATCCCTATCTGCCTTTCCACCATACCAAGGATGCGGTGGTCTATACCGGAACCCATGATAACGATACCACCTTGGGCTGGTATACCGGCCTGGATGATCAATCCCGTGAATTTGTCGACGACTATCTGGGTAAACCACGGGAGATCATGCCCTGGCCGATGATCCGCTCAGCTCTGGCATCCCGGGCAAATCTGGCGATCATCCCGCTGCAGGATATACTGGGTCTCGACGGTAGCCATCGTATGAACACCCCGGGTACAACCGAAGGCAACTGGGATTGGCGTTTCGATTGGGAGATGGTCAAGCCGGAAACGGAATCCCGTTTAATGCATCGGGTAAAGATGTACGGCCGCTAATTGCTAAACGTATTGAGCGCTTAGGCTTCAGACCTCAGGCCGGTCAGTGCAGGCAAAAAAAAACCGCTTCGTCATTTCGTCGAAGCGGCTATACCAAAGGAGGATGGAGGAGATAAGCCACCAGAAAACGTGTTCTGGCTGACTTGAGCTTATTTCAACATTGCTGCAGCTGGCTTTCATTGAGAAAAATCAATATCGAGGAAATATCACCTTCAGCGTGATCCAGTTCTCAATATTTAGCTGAGTCTGCATTTTTCCCGTATGATGAGCAAGTTAGCGCCTTTGATCCTCAGTGAATCTGGGGTAGCCTATTGGCAGTCATAGTGATGATGACAAGGATAAAACGGATTTAGTCAGAGAGGGAATTCTATCTGCGATCACTATTGGGCCGCTCTTCACAGCAGTCCGTCGCACTCCCTTTCATACCATTTCAAAAAACGACTCAAGAGAGTTTGTCGGTCAACGTTTCGGCCCGATTGATATGACCGTCTCACGAGACGAATCTATTGGCAGTCACCTGTTCGAGCCTTTCGAAGCGTGGTGCTGTTTAAAGGACTAGCGCGTGGTGTTCTCAATGCGTTTATCAGTACTGTTTCAGGCAACAAGTGCGGTTGAGATAGCCCCCGTGTACAGATCTCTATGGAGGAGAACTTTCGGCAGTTGCCGAATCATGGTAGTCCATTGTTTCGCTTGAGAGGTGATGGACTACCTTTTTTTTGCCTGGCATATCCACATCCGCCAGTGCCAGTCCTGGTATGAAGTCTGTGGGTGAGGGGCTTTTTCGAGTATCATTACCCCATTCCTAATCTAAGACATAGGCTTGACGATGTTGATTCTCCGTGGCGCCCCCGCACTTTCCGATTTTCGCCTGCAAAAACTGACCAAACGACTTTCGGAGCAACTTGGTGTTGCGGTGGATCTGGTGTCTGAATATCTCCATTTTGCCAATGTGGAGCAGTCCCTGGAGGACGAAGAGAAGGCGGTTTTGGAGACAATTCTCCGCTATGGTCCGTCACGGCCTGCCAGAACGTCGAGCGGCACCCTGTTACTGGTCGTACCCCGGCCGGGCACCCTCTCTCCCTGGTCATCCAAGGCAACCGATATCGCTCACCATTGTGGCCTGGAGAAGGTGCGAAGGCTCGAGCGCGGTATTGGTCACTATTTGAGCATCGAAGGGGAGCCGCTCAACAGTGAACAGTTTATGCAGGCGGCTGCGCTGCTGCATGACCGAATGACCGAGACTGTGCTTTCGGATGCGGAGGATGCCAGCTGCCTGTTCCAGCAGGCAGAACCAGCTGGGTACAAACAGGTGGATGTCATCAAAGGCGGACTGGATGCCCTGAAGCGCGCCAATCAGAGCCTTGGCCTGGCCCTGTCAGAGGATGAGATTGAGTATCTGGTGGAGAGTTTTCAATCGCTGCAGCGCAATCCGACGGATGTCGAGCTGATGATGTTTGCCCAGGCGAATTCAGAGCACTGTCGTCACAAAATTTTCAATGCTGACTGGGTGATCGACGGCGAGTCCCAGCCGCACTCCCTGTTCAAGATGATTCGCAATACCACTCAGGTCTCCCCCAAGGATGTGCTCTCGGCCTATAAGGACAATGCAGCGGTAATACAGGGGCCGGATGCGGAGCGTTTCGTACTCGACCCGGAAACGCTCAACTACGGTTACGGGCAGGAGGAGATCAACATTCTGATGAAAGTTGAGACCCATAACCACCCGACTGCCATCTCACCGGATCCAGGTGCGGCAACCGGTTCTGGCGGTGAGATCCGTGATGAAGGTGCAACGGGTAAGGGTTCCAAACCCAAAGCCGGTTTGTGTGGTTTCTCCGTCTCCAATCTGAAACTTCCCGATGCCGAGAGGCCCTGGGAGGTGGAATACGGCAAGCCAGGACGTATCGTCTCGGCGCTGGATATCATGCTGGAGGGACCAATCGGTGCCGCGTCATTCAATAATGAATTCGGGCGTCCCAACCTGTGCGGCTATTTTCGAACCTACGAGGCTGAAGTACCAGGTCCTGATGGCGTAGAAGTTCGCGGTTATCACAAACCGATCATGCTGGCAGGCGGATTGGGCAACATCCGTAAGGAGCATATTGAAAAACACTCATTCCCCAGCGGTTCTCCACTGATTGTGCTGGGTGGACCGGCGATGCTGATCGGATTGGGTGGCGGTGCCGCCTCCAGTATGGCCAGCGGCACCTCGGCCGAGGATCTCGATTTTGCTTCGGTACAGCGTTCGAATCCGGAGATGGAGCGTCGCTGTCAGGAAGTGATCGATGCCTGTTGGGCCCGGGGTGAGGAGAATCCGATCCTGTTTATTCATGATGTGGGTGCCGGGGGGCTCTCCAACGCCTTGCCTGAGCTGGTCCATGATGCTGGGCTGGGCGGACAGTTCGAGCTGCGCGCCGTACCCAACGACGACCTGGGCATGTCACCAATGGAGATCTGGTGTAACGAATCCCAGGAGCGCTATGTGATGGCGGTCGATGTCAACAAGCTGGAAGGGTTCAAGGCGATCTGTGAACGGGAGCGTTGCCCCTATGCCGTGGTGGGAGAGGCGGTTGATGAGCAGCAGCTGATCCTCGGCGATGCCCATTTCGACAACAATCCCATCGATATCCCGATGAATCTGCTGTTCGGTAAACCACCGCGGATGCTCAAGGATGTTCGTCGCAAGACGTTTCAAAAACCGGAACTTGATTTTGACGATATCGATCTGAAGGAGGCGG
Organism: Candidatus Thiodiazotropha sp. AKAK2; assembly: GCF_058244685.1. Lineage (NCBI taxonomy): Bacteria > Pseudomonadati > Pseudomonadota > Gammaproteobacteria > Chromatiales > Sedimenticolaceae > Candidatus Thiodiazotropha > Candidatus Thiodiazotropha sp. AKAK2. The sequence continues at coordinate 65,471 of NZ_JBSYOP010000023.1, forward strand.
CTTTGCGGGTACTGCAACTACCGACCGTCGCCAACAAGACTTTTCTGATCAGCATCGGCGATCGTTCGATCACCGGTATGGTGACCCGCGATCAGATGGTGGGGCCCTGGCAGGTGCCGGTAGCGGATGTGGCCGTCACCGCCTCCGGTCTGATGGGGTACACCGGCGAAGCGATGGCGATGGGCGAGCGAACCCCCTTGGCGCTGCTGGATGCTCCGGCATCCGGACGTATGGCCATCGGCGAGGCGATCACCAACATCGCCGCATCCAGCATCGCTCAGCTGTCCGACATCAAGCTCTCAGCCAATTGGATGGCGCCCGCCGGCCATCCCGGTGAGGATGCGAAGTTGTATGACACGGTCAAGGCAGTTGGCATGGAGCTCTGTCCCGCATTGGGCATTGCCATACCGGTCGGTAAGGACTCCATGTCGATGAAAACCGTCTGGCAGGAGCAGGGTGAGGAGCGGGCCGTAACGGCACCGATCTCATTGATCATTTCAGCCTTTTCCCCGGTTACCGATGTGCGTCGCACCCTCACGCCCCAGTTACGCCGTGATCTTGGTGATACCGATCTGATTCTGATCGATCTGGGTAAGGGGATGAATCGGTTGGGTGCCTCGGCACTGGCACAGGTCTATCGTCAGATGGGCCATCATGGTGCGGACCTGGATGATCCTGCCGCCATGCAGCGTTTTTTCAATATGATTCAGGAACTGAACCAGAATGACCTGCTACTGGCCTACCATGATCGCTCCGATGGCGGTCTGTTTGCCCTGGTCTGTGAAATGGCGTTTGCCGGCCATTGCGGGGTGAGCATCGATGTCGACGACCTGGGAGAGGATGATTGTGCGGTTCTGTTCAACGAGGAGCTTGGTGCGGTCATCCAGGTCCGCCACAACGATACCGATGATGTTCTGAAAATGCTCAACGATGCGGGACTGGGGCGCTGCAGCCATGTGATCGGTACCTTGAACAGCGATGACCGGATTGAATTCAATCGATCGGGCAGTCCGGTCGTGGCGGATCAGCGCAATGTCTTTCAGCAGGCCTGGTCTGAGACCAGTCGCCGGATGCAGGCATTGCGAGATAACCCCGAGTGTGCGGATGAGGAGTATCAACGACTTGATGAGGCGGATCCCGGTATCCAGGTCAGCCTCAGCTTTGATCCGGAAGAGGATGTGGCCGCACCGATGATCGCCACCGGAGTCAGACCGGCAATGGCCATCCTGCGGGAGCAGGGGGTCAATGGTCAACTGGAGATGGCGGCCGCTTTTCACCGCGCAGGTTTTGACTGTGTGGATGTGCATATGTCCGATATCATCGAGGGTCGAAGCCGACTCGATCAGTTCAAAGGTCTGGTAGCCTGTGGTGGATTCTCCTACGGTGATGTGCTCGGCGCCGGTGAGGGTTGGGCCAAATCGGTACTGTTCAACGAGCGGGCGAGAGAGACCTTCGCGGATTTCTTCAACCGTTCCGACAGCTTTGCACTGGGGGTCTGTAACGGCTGCCAGATGCTATCCAATCTACATCAGCTGATTCCGGGTACCGAGCATTGGCCCCACTTCGTGCGAAATCGATCCGAACAGTTTGAAGCCAGATTTGTCACCGTTGAAGTGACTGAATCACCCTCCATCCTGTTGGCCGGCATGCAGGGCTCCCGTCTCCCGATCGCGGTGGCGCATGGTGAGGGGCGGGCCGAGTTCCGCAGTCAGGAACAGTTGTCACAGGCCCGTGAGCTGATGGCCCTGCGCTATCTGGAGAACAGTGGCGAGGTGGCGAGCCGATATCCGGCCAATCCGAATGGATCCCCTGAAGGCATGACCGGTTTTTGCAGCCGGGACGGTCGGGTCACCATCATGATGCCCCACCCGGAGCGGGTAACCCGAACGGTTCAGCACTCCTGGCATCCGGATGGGTGGGGAGAGGATGCGCCCTGGCTGCGCCTGTTCCGAAACGCCCGCCGCTGGGTGGAGTGATCAGCGGTTGGGCGGCTTGGGCCACTGACAATCACTAGGTCTTTGTCATTTCAACTCAGCAGGTTGCTGAAATATCAGCAAAAATCTACTTGTTGATTGTGCTCTGGCCGGCAAAGTAGTCCTATATTTTGAAGCTGTTCAGTAACCACCGCTTTGTTCAAAATGAGCTAAATCAATAGAGTCTGTAATGCGCTCCCGAGATGCTGGTAAGCTGTTCATAAACAAAGTAAAGTAACATCGCTCGATGCCACTGCACTGAGCCGGAAGAAATTAAAAACAAGCCATCAAGGATGACATTGCAGGATTATTGGGATGTGGTCGTTACAGCTTGAGATAAGCGCTGATTTGATCGACGTCATCGACCTTATCTAAACTTATCGAGTCAACACTCTGAAGGAACATCATGAAGACATACGATACAGATGTACTGATTATTGGCGCCGGGCCAGCCGGTGCCACGGCTGCCGCGCTGATTCACAAAGCCGGATTCAACTGCATGATGGTTGAGAAGCAGCGGTTTCCACGGTTTGTGATCGGTGAGAGCCTTTTGCCTCGCTGCATGGATCTGCTCGAAGAGGCTGACCTGCTTGGAGTTGTTCAGGATCAGAAATTCATGGTTAAGGATGGCGCGGTTTTCAAACGCGGTGATGAGACCTGTACCTTCCAGTTCTCACAACAGTTCACCCAAGGCTGGAAGTATACCTATCAGGTACCTCGTGAGGATTTTGATAAGGTGTTGGCCGAAAGTGTCGAAGCCCGTGGTGTTCCGGTGCTCTGGGGCCACGGTGTCACCGACGTGAACTTTTCTGATGATGGCAGCTCCACCACGATGCTGGAGGATGAGCAGGGTGAACAGGCCAGTGTAACGGCCCGGTTTATTCTGGATGGCAGCGGCTATGGCCGGGTACTGCCCCGTCTGCTGGATCTCGATGAGAACTCCATGCTACCGCTGCGTGAGTCCTACTTTACCCATGTCACCGGCGACCTTCGCCCTGAAGGGGAAGGGGAGGGCCGGATCTGGATCTGTTCCCTGGACGATCCGGACAATGCCTGGATGTGGATCATCCCATTTTCAAACGGCAAGACCTCAGTTGGCGTGGTCGCCAAGCCGGACTTTCTGGCCCGTTATCCCGAAGATCCGGACGAGAAGCTGCGGGCCATCATCGATGACAACAAGAACACCAGAGAGCGCCTGAAAAATGCCGAGTTTACCTTTCCGGTGCGGCGCATCAACGGCTATTCCATATCCGCTAAAAAGCTATTCGGCAATGGCTTTGCATTAATGGGCAATGCCACAGAATTCCTCGATCCGGTCTTTTCATCCGGCGTCACCCTGGCACTTGAATCCTCCAACCGGGCGGCAAAGACGCTGATCCGTCAGCTCCAGGGCGAGCGTGTGGATTGGCAGACAGACTATGCGGATCACCTGATGATGGGAGTGAATACCTTCAGGACCTTTGTTACCGCCTGGTATGACGATCGTCTACCGACCATCTTCTACAGTGCCGTCAAACCGGACGAGCTGCAGGATCAGATCTGTTCGGTACTCGCCGGATATGTCTGGGATAACGACAATCCCTGTGTGCGGGATCATCAGCGAACCGTCACGGTGATCGCCAAGGCCTGTGCCCAATACGGCTGAACTCAGTCACCCGGTATGCCGCTCGGCATACCGGGCACAAATCCAACAAACACGACACGAATCGACACGGTGTTCCCCCGGGTCGAGCCGCGATATGGCATCTTCTGCCACAACTTTTGAAATGGCTTCCTGGTGTTATGTGACGCGGTTGAGCATGCGCTCGCTACGAATCAGTCTGGACCAGCTTTTGCCGGTATTGAACCAGAGAATATACCAACCTTCGATGATCATGCGGGGTAGTAGCAGCGGGCTGAACCTGAGTTCCGCTTCGCTGGCACAGAGTTGATGATTCAGGCTGAGGCTGGTGGCGATGGTACTGATACGGGCCAGATGATAGCGATTGCTGATCAAGGCCACCGGATAGGCATCCTGCTGCGACAGCATGGTTCTGGCATGCTGCAGATTTTCCAGGGTGTTCTGGGACTGTTGCTCCAAACGCAGGCGTGATTCCTCGATACCTTTGCCGATCAGATAGTCGCGGCCAGCCTGGGCTTCAGTGACATCTTCGCCCGGTGCGGCACCTCCCACCAACAGCAGGGTCGAAGATGGATTGTTCAGCATCAGTTCGGCAGTTTTTTCCAGTCGCAGGTGGTAATCCTGGTCTATGCCCTGTTTGGTCAATCGCTTACCGAAGACCAGGAGGCTGTCACAATGGCACTCATTGGGGGCAGATTTTGCGGTGCGGTAGACATAGATCAGGCTGATCAGTAACGGGATACCGATGCCGACGATCAGTAGTATCAGGGAGAGGCCGAAGGTCCAGAGTCCATCCCAATCGATTGCGCCCCGTTCAGGGTCGAATTGCATGGCTAGGGCCTGTTAACACGAATCCAATAGGCCCTGCTGGGACTGTTTTTGTGTCCAGCAAGGCAGAATGAGCGTGGTGTAGCTCGACTACATGAGCGAATGATAACGCCGCTGGGCGCAAAAACAGCCTAAGCCCTTCGGGTTGCGCCTGAAAATGCGCCACTCGGCGTTGCTCGTCACTCATTTGGAACACCAAACTACGCTCCTCGCGCCTTGATTGGCGCTTTTTCAGGCACAACAGGGCCTATTGGATTCGTGTTAACAGGCCCGAGGGTGAAGTGTTATTTGGATGTGGATCCATCCCCGTGCAGAAGGCTGCACGGGGATAGGGGATAACTTACATCGCAATCAAGCGTTGTTGAATGGCGTTATCCAGATTGACGATCCATTTGTTGTACTGTTTGTTGATTTTGCTACCGTCATACTTCAGACCGTTACTGGTTTTGTAGACGATGCTGTAGGTCTTCTTGCTGTAGGGAATATCGACGGTGGCTGTCGTGCCACGCTTCATGATGGAAGCAACGATATGACCTGGTTTCACCTCTTTCATGCGCCATCCGAGACCGGCGCCGGCAGACATAATGGCCTTTTTGATATTGGTGGTAGTGGTTTTACCAATGGTGTTGACCGGAGATTCCTCTACGTTGTAGATCGGTTCGGTTCGACAGCCCATCAAACCGAGGGTGAATACCAGCAGAGAAATGAACAACAGGTTTTTTATAGAGACTTTTTTCATATCGGGACTCCCTTACGACAGTGGTTTATTGCAAAAGTTAGTAGAAAATCTTTGTGTCTGTTCTCTACCTGAATTCATGGGTTCAGGTTGTTTTAGGGCTGTAATCCATGCGTTCTACTGCGCTGCATGTTTGCGTGGATCAGCCAGTATGCCGAGACTGCGAAATAGCCCTTGGAGGTATAACCCTCTTTTGATCAACCGCCAGGCAATCATTCGTACAATACGCCAGGTATCTGTCCAGGGTCTGTAGTGACTTTGGCGTCTACCTACATGATAGATCGACTCGACTGGTACCGATACACTATAAAAGTTGTGGCTTGCCGCTTCAATGACAATTTCACTTTCAAAAACAAAGCCTTTTTCTTTTGAGGTGTTTAGGCGTACATCCCTAAGTAAGTCAAAGGGATAGAGACGAAATCCCGACTGGGAATCGGTCACCGGATAACCGGCTGCCCAGGAGACCCAGAAATCGGCAAAACGGTTGGCGAACAGACGCAGCTTCGGGGCATTGTGGCGCTGTTTCAAGCGAGCGGCAATGATAATGCTGTTTGGATTGGCCTGGGCGGCACTGATCAGCTGGGGAATCTCGGCCGGATTGTGTTGACCATCCCCGTCCAGTGTGATGATCATCTCCGCATTGAGTTTGATTGCGTGGTCGAAGCCGCTCTGCAGCGCAGTCGCTTTGCCCTGATTCTGTTCATGCCTCAACAGATGGACCTTGAGACCCTCGAGCTGACTCTGGCTGTCATCGGAAGAGCCGTCATCGACAATGATCACATTTTCCGTCTGCTGCAGGGCTGCCGTGGCCACATCCCGGATGGTTGCGGATTCATTGTAGACTGGAATAACGACTGCGATTTGCATCTTGATAGGCCCTGGTCAGGCCATTGCCCCATTGATTGAGATCACCTGGCCAGAAATATAGGCCGCCTCATCAGAGGCCAGAAAGCCCACCAGGGCTGCAACCTCATCGGGGGTGCCGGCCCGTTTCATCGGAACGATCTGTTTGATGGCATCCGCATTGAAGGCGGATGATGTCATGCTGCCTTCAATGATTCCCGGGGCAACCGCATTAGCTGTGACTCCGCGAGAGGCCAACTCCAAAGCCAGGGATTTGATCGCACCATGCAGTCCCGCCTTGGCGGCTGCATAGTTTGCCTGTCCCCGGTTGCCCATCACACCGGCAATCGAGGAGAGTGCAATCACTCTTCCCCAGCGGGTTGCCAGCATTGGCAATAACAGGGGTTGGGCGACATTGTAGAAACCGCTGAGGGAGACATCGATTACCCGTTGCCACTGTTCAGCCTGCATGCCTGCCAGGGGAGCGTCGTCATGAATCCCCGCATTGTGAATGAGCGTCTGTATGGGGCCGGATTCGAGCAGCTTCTCCAGGGTTTGGCGGGCCGTCTCGCCGTCCCGGATATCGAAGACGCAGGTCTCCGCGCTGCCGCCGGATTGATGAATCGATTCAACCACCGCCTCGGCTCGGTCGGGATTGCTGTTGGCATGTACGATGACATGAGTTTCAGGCGAACTCAACTGTCGGCAGATTGCCGAACCGATATCCCCGCTGCCCCCTGTGACCAAGGCTCGCTTCACTGATTTTCCTCCGAATGTACGATCACCGCGGCTCTTCCCTCCGCTACCAGGACGGATTCAGTTTTGAGGACGAAATCATAGAGCATGTTGCCGCTGTCGGCCAGCAGCTGTGTAGCCTGGATCTGGAGTGGGGCATCGAGCTCACCCAGATAGCGGATATGCAGTTTCACACCACGCAGACTGACCAGATAGCCACCAGGTTGTTGTTCTCCCGATTGTCTGGCCAGCAGCCCGCCATGCAGGGCCATTGTTTGAGCACCATACTCGGCGGCATGCACCGCTGACAGCTGCCCGTTGCTGCGCAAGGGATGGTTGCTGTTGCGATGGCTTGAGGTTTGGCATTGGATCCGGGTTTCGTCCCAATCGACCACCTTGTCGATCAGCCGCATATCCCCCGCATGGGGAAGCAGGTTGTAGAGTTCTTCGCCCTCAAGCGATCGCACTAGCATGGCAGCAGTTCCGATTGCAGATTCAAGCCTGGCAGGTAGGGGAGGGTGAACTTTGCAGACTGACTCTGGGCAATCGCTTCCAGGATCGGCAGACTGCGGGCTGACGGAGCTGAAAGTCGGAGTTTTTCCAGTGCCGGTTTCGATAACCTGCTCTCTGTGCCATCCGGCACCGTGCTCAGGTTGAGTCTGGCAATACCGCTGTCGCTCTCTGTCGTCAGCAGCATGGCGACGGCAAAGGGTTCGCCGATGGGCATGAAGGGTTGCAGCAGTTCCGGCGGTGGTTGATCGTAACAGACCAGCAATACCGGCACCCCCTCTACCACAGCTTGTACAGCGGCCTCCATCAGACCGGCCGCAAAGCTGCCGTTCAAACCGCCAAGACTCGACGATCCCTGTCGGGAGCCCGCGCCGATCGACCAGTAACCCGCCGGTGCATTATGCACCGAGTTGTGAAACTGGGTCGGAGATACCGGACGTCCCTCCTCAGTCAGGGCAAGACAGATCTGATCGATGATATCCAGGTCACCCTCTGAAGAGCTGAAAACCGAAGCCAGCATCTCTGTGTCGGTGAGATCCTGTAGGGCCTCTTCAGCCGCCTGCAGGGCGATCTTGATGGTTCGCGTGGTACGGCGACGCTCGTTGGGTTTCAGCATCGAGGGTTTCAGCGGGGGCAGTTCGCCACCCTGATAGTCTGCCTCACTCTGCAGCAGCGCAGTTGCCTCCTGCCAGTTGCCGATGCCCTGGGCTACAACGCCAATCTTCTTGATGGTTACGGAAATCATGTAGCCGCTCCGAAAATCAAGCTGCAGTTATTGCCACCGAAACCAAATGAGTTGCTCAGAACATGGCGTAACTGACGCTGCTCCGAATTGAGCAGAATGTTCGCCCCCAGGGTTTCGTCCTGTTGTCTGGTTTGCAGACTCTGGGGCAACAGACCATCCTGCAGACAGAGCAGAGCGAAAATAGACTCGGTGATTCCAGCTGCCCCCAGGGTATGGCCGGTGAACCCCTTGGTGGAGCTGCAGGGGGTCTGATTACCGAACAGTCCGCAGACGGCGCTATCCTCCGAAGCATCGTTACTTCGGGTCGCGGTACCGTGCAGATTGATGTAGTCGATATCGCCGATTTCGAGGCCGGCCCGTTCGAGGGCCTGTTGCATGGCGTGGCGCGCCCCGGCACCTTGCGGATGGGGCGTTGACATGTGATGAGCATCCGAACTTTCACCATAGCCGATCAGAGACGGGCATGAATCGTCATCCTGTGGTTTTTCCAGAAGAGCGAAACCCGCACCCTCACCGATGTTGATGCCATTACGCTGCCCATCCCAGGGGCGGCAAGGTTCGGCCGAGACCAGATCGAGTGCATTGAAGCCGTAGAGGGTGGTCAGGCAGAGGGAATCGACACCGCCGACAATCGCCGCATCACAGACTCCGGCAGTGATATAGCGGTAGGCAGCAGCAAACACCTTGGCGCTGGAAGAGCAGGCTGTGGAGATGGTGATCGCCGCGCCATTCAGGCCCAGGTAGTCACGTATGAAGTGGCTCGATGAGGCGATGTTATGGGTATATTGAGGTGTGTACTCTGCCGGTAAAGCGTCATTGACACGTGTCCGATAGGCCGTTTCAGTGGTGGCGATGCCAGAGGTGCTGGTGCCTATGAAGACGCCGATACGATCCGCGCCGTAGCGCTCCACCGCCTGTTTGACCGCCGGCAGGAAGTCGTCCTGCTGCAGGGCCAGCTGCGCCAGACGATTGTTGCGGCAATCGTAGTCCGACACGCTATCCTGCAGTGGCATATCCTCCAGTCCGGAGACCCGTCCGATCCAGGTGGAGAGGTCCACATTCTCCAGGTTGCAGGGCTGCAGACCGCTCTTGCCCGTGCGCAGTGCCTCCAGGGAGGCCGGTTTGCCACACCCGAGTGCATTGGTCAGGGTATAGTGGGTTATCGATAAGGGGGTCATTATAGAGCCTGTAATCTATCTTTTTCGTTTATCTTTGTCGTCTGTTCGCCTGCAAACCGGCGCCATTGAAATGTTCCAGCGTATGGCCAAATCTGAAACATCAGCAGCTGCAGATCCATTATGCATTGTGATTTTTCCACGTCGACCAAGCTGTCCTCCTCAAACCGCCTATGGCCCATTATCGGGCACACCAGGCTCCACCGGAATAGGCTGAATCGGTACTTTCATATTACTTTGTTCTGATGCCTTAAGTCGAAGCTGGCTATTATGCGAGCCGTGGCAAAATATGACAATGTTATATACATCCTGTAACTAACAAATATAGCCTTGTAATCCGTGGTCTTAGAGTCAGTTGTTAAATGAAGTTATAGAAACAGGTACCCAGTTTAAAGATTTATTTGATCGCTTTCAGGAAATCGATCAATTGTTCTCGCGGCAGTTTTCCGGTGGAGTTTCTCGGCAGTGACGTCACGAAATGGAGTGGTCTGGGGAGAAATGCCGCATCGATCGATTGAGCAAGCTGATGGAGCACTTCCTGCTTGCTGAGTGATGGGGCCACCACCAGCGCGCTCAGCCGCTGTTTCTCATTGTTTGGATTCTCAGGAGGGACGAAGACCCCATCGATCACTCCGGGTATGGCCAGCAGCTTCTGGTTCAGGTCGCCGAGCGAGGCCCGTTTGCCGGCGATCTTCAGCATATCGTTATTGCGCCCCAGCAGTCTGAAGCGACCACTGGTGAGGATCTCGATATTGTCGTTGAGCACTACCGGGTGCGGGAGATGTCCCCCACTGGCATAGGTCTGGTTGCCCTGCTGTTCCATTTCGATGCCATCATAGAGGGTCCAGCACTCATCCTTGAGGGTGTGCCGGCTGGCGATCGAGCCGGTTTCGGTGGAACCGTAGATCTCATAGATCTCGGTTTGCAGTTGCTGCTCCGCCTCGGCGGCGAGCTCTCTGCTGAGCGGCGCCGTGGCTGAGATGATGAAGGAGATCTCCGGCCAGCTGATACCGGCGTCCAGGCAGGCCCGCAGATGGAGTGGTGTGCTGATCAGAACCCTCGGCGCTGAAGTGAGTGCCAGATCGGCCGCGATGTCCGCCGGAAACAGCGGTCGTCCGGTATGTACCGCGATACCCCCTTGCCAGGGGAAAAATATCGATGTGGCCAGTCCATACATGTGTTGGGCAGGTACCGTTGCCACCAGTGATGAGACGGAACGGGAGAGGAACGGAAAACGCTGCAATGCACTTTCGGCTTCCGCCTTCAGCTCTCCCCAGCTCTTGGGGTTGGGTTTGGGTGTACCGGTGGAGCCTGAGGTATAGAGGATGGCAACCTGACGATCCGCTTCGATCTGTTCCGGCAGCGCTATTGAATCGCTGTTCTCGGCATCCAGCAGTTCTGTGTAGAGTAGCTGCCGGGCTTGGATTCCCTGCTGCAACTGATCGGTCAGGCAATAACCGTCACGGCTCTTGTTCAACAGACTGTTCACCGCGCCCGGCGTATTGTTGGAGGGCATCAGAGTAACCTGCTGGCGCACAATCGCGGCGGCAAAGCTGACGGCGAAGTGATAGCGGTCTTCACACAGATTTACCACCTGTCCGGCTTCAGGTAGCTGGGCTGCCAGCTTGGCCACATCCTGATAAAACTGGGCGGCCGAGATACCGGCCCCACGGTGCCAGGCGGCGAGCTGCTGTGGATGGTGCACCAGCATACTGCAGTGAATTGGGCTGTTTAAAGCAGGCTGCGCCATTCAATTCTCCGGACCAGTCGAACGAAATTCAGAAAACCGGGATGCTCAAGATGGGGCAGTTTGCGCTCCCTGATACGATATTCGATGAGTAATCCCGCAATAACAATTAGATAGTTTACAAAGTTCGTGAAAAGTGACCAGGTTTCTGTGTCAGCATAATGTGCCAGAAGGGCGCTCTCAATCGTCAAAAACGCAAACATGCACGACCAGAACAGGGTGACCCGCCGGGTGTAGAGGCGTTCGTAATCGTTCAAATCCCGCTCATCTTTGTGCATCAGCTCCGCAAAGCGGGTGATCAATGGCGTCTGTCCAGGCAGCAGGGTCATGGTAAACAGTGTAAACAGGCTACCGTTGATTGCTATCGGCGGCAATTTCAAAAGCTGAATCGTATCCGGCTTCATGAAGATCAACCAGGCAATGCCAAACAGGGCGATGGCAATGATCAGCCAGCCGATCAGCCGGCCTTTGATCAGCTCAAGTCCACCCCAGTTCGCTAGCAGCAACATCAGGATCAGGCTGGGTGCGGTCAGGCTGTCACTGACGACGCCGAAATGGAGCACCAGAGGATAGGCGAGGGCGAGCAGCAGCAAGCCGATGTGAGCAAGTCGCCGCAGTGGGTCGTTAACTTCGTGTTGGACTCCGTTCATTATTATTTCGTAGCTCAGCACCAGGTCTATGACACGATTTAGTCAAAACCTGAGCTTGGTCCTTTAACTCTATGAATTCATTCGGGACAAGGCGTAAGTGGCAAGATAGCTCATTACAACGCCGATGGCGACTGTCAGGCCGATTGCGTGTAACACGGGAATCGAAGAACTGGCAAGGATCGCAAACACACCTGCGGTACTCAGGGCGCAAACGCTCAGGGCATGCAGGGTTAGCAGTGCATCACCCTGCTGCTGTTCGCGACGGCCGAAAAACAGGCTGTAATCCAGACCGATGCCCAGTACCAGCATCAGTGAGATCAGATGAAACAGGTTCAGGGCTTCACCCATCAAATGTAACACACCCACACTGGCCAGAATAGCCAGGCCGATGGGTATCAGGGTGGTCAGCGCCCGTTTCAACGAGCCCAGGCCAATCCACAACAGGATCAGCATCAGACCACTGCCGAGGGCCACCCGCTGCAGGATCTGCAGTCTGAAATCCCCCACCAGGCCACTCACCTCCTGCTTCAGGTTCAGATAACTCACCTCAGGAAGGTTTGCCTCAACATAGATCTTAATCTGCTCGGGATCGGCAACAGTTTGCAGGGGGATCAGAGCGAACCAGGCCGATTGACCCTCGCGGATCATGCTCTCCAGGCGGGTTTTCAACCCGCTCGACATGGCCTCCGCATAGCTGAGGGGAGGCAGGCTGCGGCTCTGTTCGATCGCTGCGATAAACGGATCAAAAGCAGCCTCGCGAAACGGCAGTCCCTGCATGGCCTGTTGCAGATTGTCCGAGAGCCCCTGCCGATCGGGCAATGATTGTTGCCTGGCACTCTGTTGCTGTTCACTGGGGAGATAATCACTGGGGAGTGAGATGTCGATCAACGAAGCGCCTGCCGGATCCTGTTGCAGATGCTGGCGTAGCGCTTCACTGTGCTGCAGCAGCTGTTGTGGATCCTCCGCTTGGATCAGCAACAGGTGGCTGGGATCGCTGGTGCTGAAATGTTGGCGAAGCTGCCGATCCTGCTCCAGCAATGCCTTGGGCAGCGGGGAGAAGGTGGCAATATCATCCTGCCAGAGCGGCTTCGAGGAGAGCAGCAGAGTGGTCAGGCTGATCACCGCCAATGCAAGCATCACCAGTGAGGGCCAGATCTTCCTTTTGAGCATCACACTGAGCAGCGTCATGCCTCTTGGCTGAGGCGGTGAGAAGGGTTGGGGAAAGACTCTCGGCAGCAGCAGGCGGCTGGTCAATGCGGCCGTCAGCAGACCGGTCAGGGTAAACAGGCCCAGTTGACGCAGCCCAACGAAATCGGTGGTCAACAGCACCAGATAGGCGATGCAGGTGGTGATGACCCCCAGGCGCAGGGTTCGCCAGATCGACAGCATGGTGCTGTCTACCGGCTCGGAGTGACGAAGATGGCTGAACAGATGGATCGGGTAGTCCAGTGTCACCCCGAGCAAGGTGATGCCGAATGCCAGGGTGATGCCATGCAACTCACCAAACGCAAGCTGACAGACGATGGCGCCGGCCAGCAGGGCACTCAGTAGTGGCAGGGCGGCAAACAGCAGATAGGGGAGAAACCGGTAGGCACTGAACAACAGCAGAGCGATCAGTGCCGAGGCGACCATGCTGAGCGTCTGGGTCTCATAGTGGATGACAGCCCGGGATTGCACGCCGAAAACGCCAGGGCCGCTGATGATCAAGTGATGTTTGGCATCTTGATCGAGACGGGCAAACTCATCCCGCAGATAGGTGAGAACCGCCTGCTGCTCATCGAGTTCGAGTCCTCCGGCCCGGGTCTGTACCAGCAGCAGGGCCATCTCCCCCTGCTTCGACTGCCACACACCCTGTTCCCGGTGGATGCTCTGTTCGGCCAGCCAACTGCGCAGCATGGCCTGGTAACTGCCCATGGGATCGGCTGCCAGAAGATCCTTGAATGGGGAGGGGAAGGGGGCTTTCAACTCCTCCAGACGCTGCTTCAGCGCTGTATTGAGACGCTCCGCGCTGAATGCTGAAGCCCCGACCCCGGGTGAGATCAGGTAGCGGTATTTGAAAAGCAGCGGATCGATCTGCAACGCCCCGGGAGCGCCGTTTTCAACCCGGCTGAGCAGGGGGCTGGTGCGTAGACGGGCTGTCAATTGTTGACTGAGATCGGCGCGGGATATCGCATCGCCTTGAGTGATCGCCAGCAATAGCAGTCGGTTGGCCGGGCCCTGATTGATTTCATTCAGCAGTATCTGCTGGTCCGGGGCTGTGCCCTCCGGCAGAAACAGGCTCATATCGGTACGCAAGGAGACCTGACTGAACACCCACCAACTGCAGAGTGCCAGTGCGGCAAGCCAGGCCAGCAGGGTGTGTATTCGGATGGTCATTGTCGGTTCATGCTATCGGTGGGGCTTGCAGAGGACCAGTCGACACTCATTCCCCGATGGGCATCAACTGGGTGATGATCTGATCACCGTTGCTCTCGATCACCAGGTAGCGTTCGATCTGCAGGTCTGTTCCTGTGATCTCGATACGGGTGATCTTGTTGCCCAGTGCCCCCGCTCTGGGGATCAGATTCAGGCGCCAGGCATCCCGGCTGCCAGTCAGTTCGGGGTTGAAATAGCGTTCGAGTGTCTCCCGATCACCACTCAATACCGAGCGGAAGGAGGCGCTGAAAGCCAGCAGTTCCGGGATGTTGTCCAGCAGCACAACCTGTTGCTGTTGATTCCGCCACAGGGTCAGCCGATTCCCCTCGATCTCATATTTGGTGCGGCTCGGTGGTGCGAGGGTTCTGACCAATCGATCGGGTGGCTGGAACAGCAGGGTGCCCTGTTGTTCGATCGGTTGATCGAGCAGGGCCAGTTGGCGTGTTTCGGTGAAACGGGCCTGCCGCTCGCCAGACGCCTGCCACTGAGTCATCAGATAGTCCAATGACCAGTGCGGTTCTTCGGCCGCTGCCGGTAAGCTCAGACTGAACAACAGCAGAACGAGTGACAGAAAGGTGATCCCTGACCTATTCAGAGGCATCGTCGCGCCCCCAGAAGTCGTAGAAATTAAACCAGTTGTAGGGCGCGTGACGGGCATGGAACTCCAACCTGTCCGCATAGCGCTGGGTCCAGGTTTGCAACATCTCCTCCCGACGTCCCCGCTCAAGCTCCACCCGATCGGTAAAATGCTCCATACGGATCTGATAGCGGTTTCCCCCCAGGTAGAGTCCGAAGAAGAGAAATACCGGGCACTTCATGATCGAGGCAAGCAGCATCGGGCCCTGGGGAAAGGTGGTGTCCCGGCCGAGGAACTGGCACTGCACGGTTTTGTTGGTATCGGTGACGCGGTCACCCAGCAGACCGAGGATGCCGCCCTGATCGACCACCTCCTGGGCTTTAATCAGGGTGTCTGGTCGGCCCAGCTCGATGATGCTGTCGACGAGCGATGGGTTCAGCTCGGAGAAGACCTGCATCATCATCTCGTTGTGTTGAGGATACATGAGGATCTTCAGCGGCAGTTCCCGTTTTGTGATCGCCGTGGCGCGAAGAATCTCAAAACTGCCCAGATGGGAACCGAGCAGAATGCAGCCCTGATTGGCATCGAGATGTTGGGCGATCAGCTTATGGTTGTGGATCTCCAGATCGAAGTAGTCATAGCGATCCGCCATCAGGAATACCCGGTCGAGGATGGTGGCCGAGAAGGTGTGTATGTGTTTGGCGTTATCGAGCAGGTTGGCGGGGCGGTCGAGGGTAAGATTGAGATAATCGGTCGAGGCACGCCGCTGGTTGGATCCGGTGATCAGGAAGTAGAGGGTGATCGGGTAGAGTATCAGGCGAGCGGTGAATCTCCCAAGATTCAAGGCAATCCAGAGAATCAGATGGAGCGCACCTGTGGTACCCCGTTCAACCTGCCCCTGCCATCGTCTGCTCAAGGATTTGATCCACTCTCAATATAGGCCAGCTTGCCGGCTGTTATGATTTGATCATCGACTGCACACTCGAAGCTGATCTGGCCGGGTTTCATTTCAGCGCGTAGCTCAAAGCCCTGTTCAGGCAGCAGCGGCTGCATGAATTTGGCGGTGATGATTTCATTGATGCTGATCTCGGGTAAATGGTGTTCAAGCAGCTCGATCACCCGGTCCAGGATCAAAGTTCCCGGTACGATGGGATTGTCTGGGAAATGGCCAGCCAGACAGGGATGATCTTTGGCAAAGGGGTCTGCTGTTTCGCGCCACACAGTCAGCGATTATCCACGATGTACTGAGTCAATTTGGATAGGGAAGAGAAGATCTCGGTGAGATTCTCGTCGTCAGCTTTTAATTGAATGCCGAATTTCTGTTTGATACCTAATGAAAGCTCCAGTGCGTCAATCGAGTCGAGTCCGAGGCCGTCTCTAAACAGGGGTGCGTCAGATTCAATTTCTTCAGCAGTGACGTCTTCCAGATTGAGGGTCTCAACAATCAGCTGAGCAACTTCGAGTTCGGTAGGTGATGCACTTTCCATCTATTTGTCTATCCAGTGAATTTAGCAAAAAACAGTGATTGTCGGAGGATTGCCTGCGGCAACTGTCCCCGGAATCTCTATATCTTACCGAAAAAACCCGGGATACAACCACTATTCTTTAAGGAAACTCTGAATCAGTCTGAGACCAACAGGTTGTCGAACAATTTGTGCCGACTCAAGGCGTAGACCCTGATTGCATGCCCTTTGCTGCGATGATCGGTATCTCGCTAGCGGTGCATGTGCCGTCAGCTTGTCAGTGCATCACTTGTTGTCAGAGAGCCAGCATGATCCATTAAAGAGCCGGAAACCTCAGGCCGGTCTTTGATTCCCACGAACGCCTCATTCCATCAGGACGTTTTTCTTCGATCCCGGCCTGCGCCAGGGTGACAGAAAAAGAGATCACCGGAGGTTGCTTGGGAATTCAGTACCGAGTGAATTTGCCTAGGCAGGGTGAGGCCTTTTCAGCCTCTATTGATACTCTGATCTTATCGGGTTATCTCCCTTGCCCGGTAAAGATCTATTCACTGCCCCGTTGTTTCTGGCACACTCTGCGCCATGAAATATCTTGATCTGCCAAACGCTCCTGTTGAATCAGCCGACATTCTTATTCTGCCGGTTCCCTACGAGCGGACTGTCACCTATCAGGGAGGTACAGGCCAGGGACCCGCAGCGATCCTCGATGCCAGCAGCCAACTGGAGTTTTATGAAGAGGATGCGGGCTGGTGTCCAAGCCGCCATCTCAAATCCACGGTGCTGCCATCGGTATCTTTGGTTGCGGCAACGGAAACAGAGTTCCATCAACAGTTGTTTCAAACGGTGCAGGCACTGCCCCGGGAGAATCTCTTGATTGCACTCGGGGGGGAGCATTCGATTACACCTGAGATGGTCTATGCCCGTATGCCTGAGGGGGGCACCATCGTTCAGATTGACGCCCATGCGGACCTGAGGCCCAGTTACCATGGCTCGGTCTATAACCACGCCTGTCCCATGTACCGGCTCTGGCAGAAGGGCTACTCACTGTTGCAGATCGGACTCCGTTCGCTGCATGAGAGGGAAGCGGAGCTGATCGACAGAGAGAGCCGGATCACAAGCTATTTCGACAGACAGCTGTTGCGGCCGGAGGTCTGGCAGGCGCTGCTCAATCGACTGGCTTCGCTACAAGGCCCGGTCTGGCTAACCATCGACCTGGATGGGTTCGATCCGGGGCTGATCTCCGGAGTCGGTACGCCACAGCCAGGGGGGGTGGGATGGCACCAGGGGGTGACCATTCTGCAAACCTTGTTGAGTAACCAGTCAGCTGAACTGGCCGGCATGGATATCGTCGAGCTGGTGCCTGAAGCGAACCGGGTCTCGGATATGCTGGCGGCCAAACTGCTGCAGAAAGGCATCTCCTTCTGGGGCATGTCCAGAGGATTCAATCAACACCCTGAAACGGGATCTCAGATTGGAGTGGTCGATGAGTAGTAACCATTGGCATCAACAACAGGCGGAAGCGCTCTATCAGCTCAACCAGTGGGGGAATGGCTTTTTCAGTATCAACGATCAGGGCCATGCGGAGGCGATCACCGACGGTGTTCGCCGGATCGATCTGAAAAAACTCTGTGAAGAGCTGGCGGAACAGCAGCTCAGGCCGCCGTTGCTGTTACGCTTTTCGGATATGTTGAAACGGCGTATGGATCAGATCAGTAATCGTTTCAAACTCGCCATCAATCAGGCGGAGTATAGCGGGCGATACTATGGGGTCTATCCCATCAAGGTGAATCAGCAGCGACAGGTTGTGGAGGAGGTTGTCGAGTTCGGCGCGGACTACCACTGGGGGCTGGAAGCCGGCTCCAAACCGGAACTGCACGCCACTCTGGCGATGCTCGAGGATGTGGAAGGGCTGATCATCTGCAACGGCTACAAGGATCAGGAGTTTGTCGATCTGGCGATGATCGGCCTGAAGATGGGCAAGCGGGTGTTTGTGGTGGTGGAGAAGCCCAATGAGCTTGAGCTGATTCTCGATGCGGCAGCCCGCTTCGAGGTGGAGCCGTTGATCGGACTGCGTTGCCGGATGGCGACAGCCAGCAACGGCTTGTGGCACGACTCCGGTGGCGACCACTCCAAGTTCGGTCTCTCGCCAAGGGAGCTGCTGGAGGCGGTCAGCCGACTCAAACAGCTCGATCAACTCGACTCCCTGCGGCTGCTGCACTTCCATATCGGCAGCCAGGTGCCGCAGATCCGCTACATCAAGGAGGCGATGCAGGAGGCGGCCCGCTACTTTGTCGAAGTGCACCAGTTAGGCGCGCGCATCGAGTTCATGGACGTGGGGGGTGGATTGGGCGTCAACTATGATGGCAACATCTCCGGCAGTAACTCCTCGGTTGACTACAGCCTGCAGGAGTATGCCAACGATGTGGTGATGGCGCTGAAAAACGTCTGTGATGAGTCAGGGCTGCCCCATCCCCATATCATCTCCGAGTCGGGGCGTGCCCTGGTGGCCCATCATGCGGTGATGATTGTTGACGTGGTCGACATCACCCGGCGCATCAACGACACGGCGCCGAAAGAGCCTGATGCAGATAGCCCGGTTCAGCTCCGTCAGCTGTGGGATACCCTGTCCGAATTCGATGCGCTGCAGGCGCGGGAGGCGCTGCACGATGTGACCGCCTATCGGGAAGACATCAACAAGCTGTTCGTCCTGGGCCATGCCACGCTCTCGGATCGGGCCCATGCGGACGATCTTTATTGGCGCATCATCAGCAAAATTATGACAGCGATGGATGAGTCGGAGCTGAGTCAACTGGAACCCGGATTGAACTCGAAGATGGCCGATCGCTATTTCTGCAATTTCTCCGTGTTTCAATCCCTGCCGGACAGCTGGGCAATCAACCAGGTGTTTCCGGTGATGCCGATCCACCGGCTCAACGAAGAGCCCGACCGCCAGGCCATACTGGTGGACATCACCTGTGATTCCGATGGCAAGATTGAGGATTTTCCGCTGCAGAACGGCATATCCCCAACCTTGCCGCTACACACCGAGCGGTCGGGCGAGTCGTATCTGCTGGGGATCTTCCTCACCGGCGCCTACCAGGAGATCCTGGGCGATCTGCACAACCTGTTCGGCGACACCCATGCGGTACATGTCCGCATGGATGGGGACCACTATGAGCTGGAGCAGGTGGTGGCGGGAGAGTCGGTGGCGGAAGTGCTCGACTATGTTCAGTTCCATGAAAAAGTGCTGCTCGACCGAATGCGCCGTCAACTCCAGGAGGCTCGCCTGCAGGGGCGCATCTCGGCCCGAGAGGCGAATCGTTTTCTACGCTGCTATCAGGAGGGGCTGCAGGGCTATACCTACCTGGAGGATGAATCCCCCGGGGCGGTTTGATCCAGGGTGAAAATGCTCAGTGACGCCGCGGGTCCGTGGCGGATGAATGGTATGCCGAGTGTGGTTCGCAGGGGCGTTTCATACTCAGCTTCCGAACCTCTCTGTGGGTCAGACCCGGGTGGTTTTTAAGCTGATAGCCTGCAAAATGGAGTTGCAGAATCGCTTCCTGAAGGCTGTTACGCAGTGATGAGTTGCTCGAGTCCAGGTGTTGCGCCAGCTCTTTCAACGGGATCTCCACATGACTGCCACGCACCGCGACAGGCAATTGCAGCCTTGAAGCCATATTCAGGAAGGGATCCAGTGGCGCCACATCCGGCATTTCATGGTGGTGGGCTTTACTGCTGTAGACCAGCTCCACATCCTTGGGAATCACCTTCAACTGATCCTCATATTGGGTTATCAACGCTTCGCTGGCATGGGACTCGCCGTTGATCACACCGCGGATGATCTGGGTGATATCCCGAGCTGTGCGACAGCAGGGTTTATGGGTCAGGATCGCCGCCATCAAGCGTCGCTGTTCATGGCTCAGATTGGCGGCCTGGTAGCCCGACATATTGAATTGACGCTGGTCGGAGAGGTTGCGCAACAGGGCTTGCGTATAGGCGCTATAGCGGGAGGTATAGTGAAACAGCTCCTCCGCACAGCCACCCCAGCCGGGATGACACTCGGGATAGAATAATCCATCGACATATTTTGCCTGACTAATCATGGTCATACGTAACAGACCTCGATTGAAGTTAAGACTATGGCAATCGTTGTCACTTCTAATGAAAGGATAGAAGGAAATTCCAGTTAGTTAAGGTGTAGTGAAAATCTTCAGTATTGAGAGAGAGTTAGGGCAGATTCAGCCGACTGAGTCAGGGCTGGGGCAGGCCAAACGGCTGGCCGCAGACATCTTTCACCAAACCCTGCTGTAATCTGAGATTTAAATCGTTTCTGAGGTGAACTTGATAACTGTATGATTTATAGTTAAGTTTTTGCTTTTATAAGATCGACATCGCGGCTGGTGGCATGTGCATGATCGGGTTGGCTGCACTTCCCTGACTGCTCAAGGTCAAAAAACTCATCGCGAATTGTTTGCCAAGTGAATATTAGGCTACTTTACTGAATGGATCTCCTTTAGAATGGTTAGCTTCAGTCAGACAGTCATATTTGATCCGAAATCAGCATGAAATGGAGCGCTCATTTTCTGCAGTAACATTATCAGGACAAACTGTAGTAGCAGGGTTAGATGAACGAAATTATTTACAAGATTAAGAACTATATCCGCTCAGCCTGGCGTTTCCGTTGGCAGGCGATTGCCATTTCCTGGATTGTGGCACTGGTCGGCTGGTCCGTGGTCTTTTCAATGCCCTCAAAATATGAGTCGGAAGCCAAGGTCTATGTGGATACGGAGAGCGTACTGCGTCCGCTGCTGCAGGGATTGGCTGTGCAGAACGATATGAATCAGCGTCTGCATCTGATGACTCGCACCCTGCTGAGTCATGAGAATCTGAAAAAATTGCTGATGCTGACCGACCTGGATCACAAGGCCGCCTCCCGGGAAGAGGAGGAGAGGCTGATCGACTGGTTGAGAAGAACCATCGTGGTCGATGTCAATCGCCGCACCATTCCCGGCACCCGGGAGACAGAGAACTTCTACACCATTTCCTTCGAGTACGGCGACCGGTTCATGGCGCAACGGGTCGTGAAGGTATTGCTGGATATATTCGTTGAAAGCGCTCTGGGTGACACCCGGATTGAATCCGATGCCGCCCAGCAGTTTCTGCAAAAGCAGATCGTGGAGTATGAATCCCGCCTGGTTGAAGCGGAAAACAAACTGACCGAATTCAAACGTAAAAACGTCGACACCCTGCCCAGAGAGAGTGGCGGCATCTTCTCTCGGTTGGAGGCTGCCCAGCTCGATCTGGAAACGGTTCAGTTGCAATACAAAGAAGCCGAGATCCGTCGGGATGAACTGAAGAACCAATACAACACCACCCTGGAGGAGGAGCAGCGCCGTCAGGAGAGCCTGGGACTCTCAGCGGCTTCCAGCTCCCCCATGGGACAGCGCCTGCTGGCGATGCAGACCCGCCTGGATGAACTGCTGCTTCGCTATACGGATCAGCATCCGAATGTACAGGAGCTGCAATCTAAAATTGCAGAGCTGAGAAAACAGGCGGCCAGTCAACCCGATACAGCGACAATGCCGGTTTCCAGCTCTTCCGCTGGTGGATCTTCCGCGTTGGAAGAGCTGAAGCTCGCCTATCGCCAGTCCGAAGTCGACTTAAGGGCGATACGCTTGCGTAATGATGAGTATCAGGATCGTGTCGAGGAGATTCGGGAGAAACTCGATACCCTGCCTCAAGTGGAAGCGGAGCTGACCCGTCTGAACCGTGACTACGATATCAACAAAGATAACTATCAGGAGCTGGTTCAACGACTCGAATCGGCAAAGATCTCCGACCGGGCCGATGAGGCTGGCGACAATCTGAAGTTCCGTGTGGTCGAGCCACCGAAAGTGCCCTTGCTGCCGGTCGGCCCAAAGCGGCTGCTGTTGACCATTGGTGTGCTGATCGCCGCACTCGGTATCGGCGGTGCTCTGGCGTTCTTATTGTCTCAGTTGAAGCCGGTCTACTTCGATATGCGGACCCTCGGCACCGAGCTTGAGTTTCCTGTGGTCGGTCAGGTCTCAAGAGTCATGACCGAGGAAGTGAAGACCAAGCGGCGAGTGGCGATCAGTGGCTTCATAACCGTGTTCGTCCTGTTGATTTTACTATTCATCGGCATTGTTGCCGTCTATATATTCGGCTTGCGGGACGATATTCTGCTGATCCTCCAGCAGAGAGGACTGATTGGCAATTAATCGAGGTCCCCAGGCGTTCAATTCAGCGCCCTAGCGGGTGGTGGATTGGGCGCCGGTTTCCAGCGAGCAAGCGGTAAAAGGATCGCCCTGCCATTCCTTGATTAAAACGGGGATTTCCGGAGTGCCCAGAGGCAGGACTCAGAACCCAATCTTTGATATATTCCGCCTTTGCTCCACGGGTCAGCAGGAACGATCCGGAGCTCTGTGATCGAAGCGCTGTCAATGTCTGTTTCAGCTGCTGAAAGCGCCCTGATTACGGATTCCCGCTGGTAGGACGCGACACAAAAAGATAACACCATTAACATAAGGTTTTCCGCCTGGATTACTCCAGTGCGCAGTAGAAGAGGGCGATATGTTCAATAAGAGTATGCAGATTCAAGGTTACGATGATGAACTTTGGGCCGCCATTGAGGCCGAAGAGCGTCGTCAGGAAGAGCACATCGAGCTGATAGCGTCTGAAAACTACACCAGCCCTCGGGTGATGCAGGCACAAGGCGGGGTGATGACCAACAAATACGCCGAAGGTTATCCCGCCAAACGTTACTACGGTGGCTGTGAAAATGTGGATGTTGCCGAGCAGCTGGCGATCGACCGGGCCAAAGCCCTGTTCGATGCCGACTATGCCAACGTGCAACCCCACTCCGGCTCCCAGGCCAATGCGGCGGTCTATATGGCGCTTTGTCAGCCGGGGGATACCATCCTCGGTATGAGTCTGGCCCACGGTGGCCATCTGACCCACGGCGCCAAGCCCAACTTCTCCGGCAAGATCTACAACGCGGTGCAGTACGGCCTGAATCCGGAGACCGGCGAGATCGATTACGATGAAGTTGATCGTCTCGCCAGAGAGCACAAGCCGAAGATGATCGTGGCCGGTTTCTCCGCCTACTCACGGGTCGTCGACTGGAAACGATTCCGCGATATTGCCGATGAAATCGGTGCCTATCTGTTTGTCGACATGGCCCATGTGGCCGGTCTGATCGCGGCAGGGCACTACCCCAGCCCGGTGCAGATCGCCGATGTCACCACCACAACCACCCATAAAACCCTGCGCGGTCCCCGCGGTGGTCTGATCCTGGCCAAGTCCAATCCCGAGATTGAGAAGAAACTCAACTCGCTGGTCTTCCCCGGCATTCAGGGTGGTCCGCTGATGCATGTGATCGCCGCCAAGGCAGTGGCCTTCAAAGAGGCCATGGAGCCGGAATACAAAACCTATCAGCGACAGGTCATCGACAACGCCCGCGCCATGGCTCAGGTCTTCCTCGACCGGGGTTACGATGTGGTCTCCAAGGGTACCGATGATCATCTGTTTCTGGTCAGCTTCATCGAAGCGGGCCTGACCGGTAAGGATGTGGATGCCTGGCTTGGCGCGTCCAACATCACCGTGAATAAAAATGCGGTGCCCAACGATCCCCAGTCACCCTTTGTCACCTCCGGTATTCGGGTCGGCACCCCGGCGGTCACTACCCGTGGCTTCAACAAGTCCGAGTGTGTGGAGCTGGCCGGTTGGATGTGCGACGTGATCGATGGCCGTGGCGATGAAGCGGTGATCGAAGCGGTCAAGGCCAAAGTGCTGGACATCTGCGCCAAGCATCCGGTCTATGCCGACTGACAATGAACCTACTGGTACCCGGGTGCTGAACAGGCGCCCGGGTTGCCGCAACCGATAAAGAGCGATGCGCTGTCCATTCTGTGGTGCCCAGGATACCAAGGTGATCGACTCCCGCCTGGCGGGAGAGGGTGATCAAATCCGTCGGCGCCGGGAGTGCACGGTCTGCAAAGAGCGCTTCACCACCTACGAAACCGCTGAACTCAATCTCCCCTGGGTCGTCAAGCAGGATGGCAGCCGGGTCCATTTCGATGGGCGCAAACTCCGCGCTGGTATGGATCGGGCCCTGGAGAAGCGGGCCGTCAGTGCCGATCAGGTCGATGCGGCGATCAACCACATCACCCGCAAGCTGATGGCGGGCGGGGAGCGGGAGATCAACTCCCTGGCGATCGGTGAACTGGTGATGGAGGAGCTGAAGCAGCTCGACCAGGTAGCCTATGTGCGCTTCGCCTCGGTCTACCGCAAGTTCGAGGATGTCAACGCCTTCCGCGAAGAGATCGAGCGCCTCGAACAGCAACCCAGCCCGGAGACCCGGCGTCGCCAGATGGATCTGTTGCCTGATGAGGAAAAAAAGTCTTGAGCAGTGATCTCGACCATCGCTATATGGGGCGCGCCATCCAACTGGCGAAGCGGGGCTGGTACACCACTCAGCCCAATCCCAGAGTGGGTTGTGTGCTGGTCAAGGATGGGGAGATCGTCGGTGAGGGCTACCATCGCCGGGCCGGAGAACTCCATGCGGAGCGCAACGCCCTGGCGGATGCCGGTGAGGCGGCCCGGGGCGCCACCGCCTATGTCACCCTGGAACCCTGTTGTCACCAGGGTCGCACTCCACCCTGTACTGAAGGCCTGATCGAGGCGGGGGTCAAATGGGTGGTGGCCGCCATGACCGATCCCAACCCCAAAGTGGCCGGCAAAGGATTCGAGCAACTGCAACAGGCCGGAATCGAGGTCGTCAGCGGTGTCCTGGAAGCCCAGGCCGCCGCCCTCAATCCCGGTTTCATCAAACGCATGCGACAGGGGCTGCCCTATGTCCGCTGCAAAATGGGCATGAGCCTGGATGGCCGAACCGCCATGGCCAATGGTGAGAGCCAGTGGATCACCTCCGCCGAGTCGCGGGTCGATGTACACAAGCTGCGAGCCGCCAGCAACGCCATCCTTACCGGCGTCGGTACCCTGCTCGCGGATGACCCCTCGATGAATGTGCGCATCAGCCACAGTGAACTGGGCATCGATGAGGATCTGCAGATCCCCGGCCCGGTGCGGGTGGTACTCGACCCGCAGCTGCAAACCCCGGCCAGCGCCAGGATGCTGAACCTGCCCGGACAAACACTGGTGGTCTGCAGTGATGACAATCCGACCCATGGCATCGCCCTGGAGGCGGCCGGGGCTCAGGTGGTTACCGTACCGGCCGTGGAGCAGGGTCTGGATCTACACGAAGTGCTCCAATTTCTGGCTGACCAGGAGATCAACGAAATCCTCCTGGAGTCGGGGGCGACCCTGGCTGGCGCCATGCTCGAACAGGGGCTGGTCGACGAGCTGATCATCTACCAGGCTCCCCACCTGATGGGGGACTCGGCCCGGGGACTCTTCAGGCTGCCCGGGATTCAGCAGATGTCCCAGCGGCTGTCGCTCAACATCACCGATGTGCGACAGATCGGCCCGGATATCCGCATCACCGCCACCCCCCGGATCAACGAGGATAAACCTAGATTCCGCAGTTGACCGCTAAAATCTGACGTAAGGTAATGATTTGCTATATTTATTTATGAATTTCATCATCACCCATCAGGTGAAGCCACTCACGCTACATGGATTTGTGAAAAATCTCAGCGCACCCTGCTGCGTTGTCGTTCTTGTTAAGGGAATCGCCATTAACGGCGAACGACGCCTTGCCGGGTACGCTGAGATTTCCTACAAATCCACGTTCAACTACGGATTCTAGGATTTAAGATGTTTACCGGAATCATCCAGGCCATTGGCCATGTGCAGTCACTGGAGAGCCGGGGAGGGGATTTGCGCCTGACCATCGACAGCGGCAATCTTGAGCTGGATGATGTGGCGCTGGGTGACAGTATTGCCACCAATGGCATCTGCCTGACTGTCATTGATCTCACTGGGCAGGGATTCAAAGCCGATGTCTCTCGGGAGACGATCAATCTGACCACCCTGCACAAGCTTAAAGCGGGAAGCCCGGTCAACCTGGAGAAGGCCCTGACTCTCAATACCCGTCTCGGAGGGCATCTGGTCAGTGGTCATGTGGATGGGGTGGGGGAAATCGTTTCTCGCAGTGATGATGCCAGATCGATCCGATTCATCGTATCCGCGCCTAATGAACTGGCAAAGTATATCGCCCATAAGGGATCGATTTGTGTTGATGGGGTGAGCCTTACTGTTAACGGTGTCAACGGATCCGAGTTTGAACTCAATTTGGTTCCCCATACCTTGCAGGAGACCATTATGGATGGTTATCAGGCAGGTACCCAAGTCAACCTCGAAGTCGACCTGATCGCCCGCTATCTGGAAAGGCTGATGATGGGCGAGCAAGCCGCCGAGATGAACGCAACAGGTGTAACCGAAGCCCTGTTGATGGAGCGGGGGTTTATCAAAGGCCAGTAGTAACGCTAGCTTTTCAAATCCCTCTGTTCGTCATCCCAAACCTACCACGCGTCATCCCGGCGCATTTCGAGATCCAGGAACTAGCAGCGGTATTGTTTTCTCTTAGTTCCCATTTGGCCTCCCTATAAGTGGTTGGTATCCAGAGGAATCACCTGATTTGTCAGCTGAAGGAATTAGCGCTATATTGATTCTATCCAGAAAATAGTGCTCAAGCTCTTGAGTAATAAGGCATAATAAATTTAACAGGGAGGTTGTTCAATTTGTCCTCGACTTCCCAACTATTAATTTTGCAACAACATGCACGCTCTAAGGATGCAGGTGGCCTGCTATCTGGAGAAATACCGGGATTTGGTCATGTTGCAGTTGATACTGACGGACATTTTAAACCAGGAGACTTATTAAAAACTGAAACCTGCAATCAGAATGAGAATATTAATAGAACTAATTGCTAGATATTGCAATATCAGCGCGAGCAATATATTCCAATATCAGCGGCAGTAAGATAATCAACTGTAGCCGCATAAAATAAAAGCATGGAACCAACACAAGCAATAAAATTACTTAACGGAGTGTTATCAGAGGTTGAATCGTCTCCTGGAATTGCCCGAACGGATGATTTTTATGGCCTCAGGGCAGTTGACGCGAAAGTTAAAGAAGCAAGGATGATTTTGTCTGGTGTAAATGGTCTACCTGACACCTTGGTTAAAGATATGGACTCCGATTCAAACTTTGAGGCTAATAGCCGCCGTGTACGCTTGGAAACATTGGCTGAATATGTGAGAAGTGCACTTAAATTCTTAAATGCAGGCGGGGTTACAAAGCCAAAAAATCAAATCTACCCTGCACCAGATGTTTCAAACTTAACAAGCACACTTCCACATCTTAAAGAGTCTATAGATCGGCGCTGGAAGGAAGCACAAAAATGCCAATATACACAATGCTACACCTCTGCCATTATTATGATGGGCAGCATACTTGAAGCACTACTGTTGTCTCGCGCACTTCTTTCCCCTGAAACAGCTTATCGCTCAAGTAAGGCGCCAAAGAAGAATGGTAGATCGCCAGCAATACAAGACTGGACACTAAATCAGCTTGTGGATGTTGCTGTAGAAGTAAAGTGGCTGAAAACAGATCGCGGTAAATTTAGTCACGCGCTACGTGAGTCCCGTAATGTTGTTCACCCATGGGTGGAAGTATCCACACATGCTAATTTCGATGAATCAACTTGTAAAACAAGTTGGGAAGTACTAAAGGCATCAGTAGATGATTTACTTAAATCTATTTAAAAAGCAGCTATCAAGTCGCTCGTGTGGGACGCTGCGCCGCATCGCGGCTTGCGCCCCACAGCTATAAGGTTAGAGCTGAAAGGGAGAAATAGCTATGTCAGATTTACAAGAAGTGATTTTTGCTGTTGTTATTTATAAGTCCTTGTCGGTCTTTGCGGGTGTCTTATCAATTTATTTAGGTTACCGGTTATTTCAATCTGGAGTTTATGAGAAAGCAGGCGAACTCAAGGCCGCGTGGGGAGAAAAGCACCTTGCTTTAAAGCAAGCCGCTCCGGGTACATTCTTTTCGCTATTTGGTGCGGTGGTGATTGCAGCGTCTATCGCAAAAGGAATGAATATCGAGCACATAGCGAACTCAATTAGCAGTCAAGATTCTTCGCGCAGCGGGCTGGTTCTGGGGGGGGATCCATACCTTTCACCTATGATGGGAGTTAGCAGTTGGGAAGTCCCTCATCAGGTGCTCTCATCGATCGAAAAGATGTCTAATGGAGAGAAAATCTCCCCTGAAGAAAGGGAAAAGTTGGAAAGCTGGGTAGCAAGAGCAATTGAAGTCAAAACAAATATTAAAGCGAATTTGCTGGATCTGGAGCACAAGCCAGATGCTGGGTGAGCGCGAATCGCTCTAAAAAATAGTATCGTATATGGACTCCTCCAGTTGAGCAACTGCAGTGACGCAGAAAAACAAATAATAACAAAGACACCCACTCAAATAGTTAGAGCTTACAAGGAGGGAATAGAGTGCAAGAAGATAATCAGTTAGAAAATTTCAGGCCTGGAATAACTATCCTAGGGCAACACTTATCGTATCCAACATCTAGGGACGCCTTATACGGTTTAATCGCTTTAGTTGTGGGTGTATGTGGAGAACAGGGACACCCAGCGTTTGCTCTAAATCATGCTAGCGTTGTTATCAAATGAACAAATGAAGGGTGCCCTGGTTCTCTTTGAAAAACCAGGGGTTTTATAAAATGAAGGTTATGTTGAAAAAAATCATTATTATTTCTTTTTCTTTAATTATCACAGGTTGCGCAACACTAGGATCATCGTACAAACAAGTAGAGAGTAAGCTACAAGACTCCCCATCGGACAAAGCAAGAATTATTGTCTTAAGAACAAATGAATATCAGCTCTATTCGGGGAGGTCCGCTCCAATAAAAATTGATAATGAAGAAGTGTCGTTCTGTCCTATGGGGGGATTTGACTATTTTGATGTATCTGCAGAACGGCATGAGTTAATAACTGAGGTGTGGGATTATCCAGGTAAATGTGGTTTCTCAATAGATCCTAAAGCCGGAGAGCAATACTACTTTGAAGTAATTCCAAGAGAGAGTAGTTTTAATCCATGGTTTATGGTGGGAATGCTGGGTGGGGCGGTAGGTGGTTTGATAGCAGGATCTATAAGTGCAAGTATGGATAAAGGAGAAGAAGGGTGTAGAGGTATGTTTGCGCTTATCCCGCTGAACAAAGAAGAAGCAAAGAATAAAATAATAGAATTACATATAGTTGAAAAGTAAACAGGGACACCCATTATTTTAAAGAGTAACAAAGATACCCACTCCAAAAATGGCTAAAGATATTCCGATAGAAGCAGCCAGGTTTGACACATCAAATTTCTAACACTCTGTTCCATATGATTGAAAGTAGAGGAAGCTCTGTAAAATAAGATATTCAGGAAAAATCACTATTTCATACACATAGTTACTTCTTAACCGAAGCTGATTATCATGTAGTTAATCGTAGTGTAATCCTCCCCGATAATTGGTCCATCGATAATTAGAGTTCTCCGGTTAAACTATGACCAACGGGGGAATGAAAATGAAACGATCAAAATATTCTGAGACACAGATTGTCCGGATATTGAAAGA